>DATGQB010000143.1:0-5344 GCA_035304405.1 Edaphocola sp. | reverse complement strand
ATTAGACTCTTTATATAAAATTATTCTTGCTTCTAATCCACTTCAATAGCTCAAAAACCATAATTCATTATGCTTTTTTCACTATTTTGTGGATTATTTGCCATAATAATTTTCTTTTAAATTCCTAATGCGTAATCTGGGATAATTTGTTTACTCGGCTATTACTACCGATTTGATATTGACAAATTCCCTGATGCCGTAACCGCTAAGCTCTCTGCCGTAACCGCTCTGCTTGATGCCTCCGAAAGGGAATAGCGCATTGGAACTCACCATTGTATTGACAAAGACGCTGCCAGCCTCAATAAAGTGCGTAGCCAGGGTTCTACCTTTTTTCAAATCCTGGGTGAAGACCGCACCGCCTAAGCCAAACTGAGTGTCATTAGCCACACGTATAGCTTCTTCTTCGGTTTCGACAACAATGATGCTGGCCACCGGGCCGAATAGTTCTTCCTCATAAGCCGGCATTCCTTTGCTTACTTTGCTGAGTATAGTAGGTGGGTAGAAAGCTGCGTCTCCCGCAGGAATATAGCCACCGCAGAGTAGTTGAGCTCCCATTTCAATACTTCGCTCTACCTGACGGTGCAGTTCGTCTCTAAGGTCTGTTCTGGCCATAGTGCCCACTACGGTAGCAGGGTCAGAAGGGTTGCCAAATGGTCGGGCTTCAAAGGCTTCCATCAACATGCGCTCGAACTTGGCTGCTATTGAAGACATTACAATCATTCTTTTGGCAGCAATGCAGCTCTGACCGGTATTGTTGAGTCTGGAGTTAGCGCACCATTCCACTGCGTTTTTCAAATCTGCGTCTTCAAGGATGATGTAGGCATCGCTGCCACCCAGTTCCAATACCTGTTTTTTAAGGTGAGCGCCGGCTGTGGCCGCCACTTTTCTTCCCGCTTCGGTACTGCCTGTGAAGGTAACCGCGTGCACATACTCAC
Organism: Edaphocola sp.; assembly: GCA_035304405.1. GTDB lineage: Bacteria > Bacteroidota > Bacteroidia > Chitinophagales > Chitinophagaceae > Edaphocola. The sequence continues at coordinate 4,409 of DATGQB010000143.1, read as the reverse complement.
TGGCAATGACATCAGCCACCTTGGCGGAGCCAATTTGCAGCAATTCAAATACTCCGGGTGGGAATGCACAGGCTTTAAGCGCTTCGGCAATAGCCTGTCCGCAACCGGTGACATTAGAAGCATGTTTCAGTAGCATGGTATTTCCCGAAATCAAAATAGGTCCCATAGCACGGAAAACCTGCCAGTATGGAAAATTCCAAGGCATGATTGCCAGCACCGTTCCAAGAGGTTCAAAGCTTACGAAGCTCTCTTTATATGGCGATTTGATTTTCTCTTCTTTGAGTAGGGCTGTGCCGTGTTCTGCGTAATAGCGAAGTGTCATAGCACACTTTTCGAGCTCAGCTATACTTTGGCTTATGGGCTTGCCCATTTCATCGGTGGCGATTTGACCCATCTGTTCTTTATGACTGTCCAGATAGTCTGCCAGCGCAGACAGGTAGGATGCACGTGTAGCAATGCCTAAAGCTTTCCAATCATTCACCGCCTCATGAGCCGCCAGAATTTTTTCTTTAACCGTTTTGTCGGAGTCGGAGGGGTACTTTTGAATCAGCTGACCTGTATAGGGATTGATTGATTGTAACATGACTCAAAATTATTTTCAATAAACGAAAGCATAAAGTTAAAGATTATTTAGATTACCCAAATAATTAGCTTATAGCTCCCGTACTGCATAAATAATTGACTAATTTCGCATAGAGAAATTATGAAACGTATGCGTAGTGTTCGTTGGCTCCTAGCCGGAGCTTGTATATTGAGCTTGGGACTGTTCTCCTGCGGAGAGTCCGAACCGCCACAAGAAGGTGAGGCCTACAGTCCGGCACAGTTTGATAAAATGCTACAAGCCAATAAGATTGTAGTGGTAGATTTCAAGGCCGATTGGTGTGTGCCATGCAAGCAGCTGGCCCCCAAATTGGAACGGATAGCAGCTGCTCATGCAGACAGTATTATGTTGAAAAAAGTAGATGTGGATTTGTCTAGAGCACTGGCAGACTCATTACGCATCAATAGCATCCCTTATGTGGCTAAGTTTGTAAACGGTGTAAAGGTGAAAGAGTTTATGGGAAATGTTGATGACGCTACCATTGAAGCATTGTTTAAACCATAGCGCTCAGCCAATGCTCCTTGCAAATTCAGGCAGTGCATATATAGCTTGCATAGACTTCATGCCGCTATACACGCATATGAAAAGTATAAATTTACTTCTAAAAAACCTCTAAGTATTAAGTACCTTTGCCGCATATGAGCAAAAAAGTAATGTTGATAATCATGGACGGATGGGGAAAAGGCCAGGTGCCTGCATCCGATGCCATCAAAGCGGCGCATACGCCCTTCGTTGACAGTTTATATAGCCAGTATCCTAATGCCGAGCTCATAACTTGTGGTGAGGCGGTAGGTTTGCCTGAAGGGCAGATGGGCAATTCTGAAGTAGGTCACCTGAATCTTGGTGCCGGTAGAATTGTGTATCAAGAGTTGCAAAGAGTTAATTTATCAATTCGGGATTCCAGTCTGGCAAAAAATACAGCACTTATCAATGCTTTTGACACTGTAAATGCACGCAATTCGAAACTGCATTTTATTGGTCTGGTAAGTGATGGTGGCGTGCACTCGCATATTGAGCACGTCAAAGCGCTATGTACTTATGCAGAGCAAGCCGGTGTGCAGCACTATTTTGTGCATGCATTTACTGATGGACGGGATACTGACCCCAAAAGCGCTGTACGATTTATCAGCGATCTCGAACATCACCTAGCAGATAGCCGCGGACAGATAGCTTCAGTGGTGGGTAGATACTACGCCATGGACCGCGATAAGCGCTGGGAGCGGGTAGCCCTTGCATATGACTTGTTGGTAAAAGGTAAGGGTACAGTTACTGACGATTATGTGGCTCAGATACAGGCTTCATACGAGGCCGGTGTTACCGACGAATTCCTCAAACCGATGCTTAAGGTAGATGGAGAAGGGAATCCTCTGGCGACAATAGAAGATGGCGATGTGGTGGTTTGTTTCAACTTTAGAACCGACCGTTGCAGACAAATGGTGCAGGCGCTTTCCCAACTAGACTTATCAGATTATGGCATGAAGCCGCTGGATGTGCTGATGGTTACTGCTACGGAATATGATGCTACTTTCAAAAATGTTGGGGTTATCTTCCAAAAAGATGATTTGAAAAATACATTGGGTGAGGTATTGGCTCAACATGGTAAGAAGCAAATTCGCATTGCGGAGACAGAAAAATATCCTCACGTTACCTTCTTCTTCTCAGGTGGTAGAGAAACACCATTTGAAGGAGAAAGTAGAATATTAAAAGCATCACCAACTGATGTGTCTACCTATGACCTCAAACCTGAAATGAGCGCATTTGAGCTTAAAGATGCTATCATTCCGGAATTAGAGGCACAATCCGCAGATTTTATTTGTCTTAATTTTGCCAATGCAGACATGGTGGGACATACCGGAGTGTGGGAGGCTGCCATCAAAGCTGCCGAAACGGTGGACCAATGTGTAAGCGAAATAGTGCCTAAAGCTCTAGCCAACGGCTATGCTGTACTACTTACTGCCGATCATGGAAATTCCGACTATTTGGTCAATGAAGATGGTTCGCCCAATACGGCACACACGCTTAATCCAGTGCCTTGGTTCTTCATCTCAAATGATTATAAGGCAGAGGTTAAGAGCGGTAAATTGGGGGACGTAGCCCCTACAATATTAGCTTATATGGGTATTCCTATCCCAGAAGAAATGACTGGTCATGTGTTGCTTGATGAGTCTGTGTTGCAGCAAGTGCAGCAATCGGAGGCGAAGCCCGCAGAGCGTACGATTTAACGAATAAGCAAATTTTCTTATAATGTCTTTATACAAAAGCAACGAAGAAGTAGAGATTCAGAGGCAGAGTTGCCTCATGGTGAGTAAAACGCTTGCAGAGATAGCCAAAATGATAAAGCCGGGTATGCGTACCATAGAGCTGGACGATTTTGCCTATACATTTATTCGCGACAATGGAGGTTATCCTTCATTTAAAGGGTATCATGGATTCCCTTATTCACTCTGTATATCTGTAAATGAACAGGTAGTGCACGGTTTCCCGGGGCAGTATGAGCTTAAAGAGGGCGATATTGTTTCCGTTGACTGTGGTGTGTATATGAATGGTTTTCACGGAGACCATGCTTATACATTTATAGTAGGCGAGGTGCCTCAAGATATTTTGGATTTGGTACGCATCACGAAGGAATCACTGTATCTGGGCGCGGAAAAAGCCATCGTAGGCAATAGAGTGGGCGATATTGCTCATGCCATTGAGCAGCATACACACGGCAAACATGGCTATGGTGTAGTACGAGAATTGGTAGGTCATGGTGTGGGCCGCCAAATGCACGAAGACCCTCAGGTGCCCAACTATGGCAAAAGAGGTTCCGGCAAGAGATTGCAGGAAAATATGGTCTTGGCTATCGAGCCCATGATTAATCTCGGTACGCGCCACGTAGATTTTTGGGATGATGGCTGGACAGTTGTGACCAGAGACGGTAAGCCATCTGTGCATTTTGAGCATGATGTATGCGTGCGCAAGGACCGAGCTGAAATCCTTTCAGACTATGCGCCAATAGAAGCCGCAGAAAAGCAAAATGTTAATTTAAATAGTTCCTATTATTAAGCATAGCAAGGCTCCTAAAATTGTATTAATTTTCAGGAGCCTTATCTTTAACGTAAAGATTGAACATTCATGAATCTCGAACAGCTAATAGAGCCTACCATACCTATATTAAGGTCGGCAGATACGGTCGCTGATGCCTTGAGAATGATGTCAGAAACTCATTATGCCAAATTGCCTTTGGTAGAAGATGGCGTATATCTCAATCTACTCAGAGAAGCTGATTTGCTGGATATCGATGACGAAGATACTACACTTGTAGATTGTCAGATTCCGGTGTTCAGACCATCATGCTATATCAAGGCGCATCCTTTTGATGCTATCAAGGCGGCCATTCAGTTCAATCTCCCTGTGGTGCCTCTACTGGGCGACAGGCAAGAGTACATTGGTAGCGTATCGCGAGCTTCATTGCTGGGCTTTATGGGCGAAAATGGCGGCCTCACAGAGCCGGGAGGTATCATCATCCTAGAAGTGCAGCCACGCGACTACGTATTGAGTCAGATTGCCAAGATTGCCGAGAATGAGGAGTTTAAGATTCTTAATGTAAGGGTATATCATAATCCTCAAACCGAAATGCTGGAGGTAACCCTGAAGTTGAATAAAACAGCCGTGCAAAGTTTAGTGGCCGCACTGGAACGTTACGAATACCTCATCAAGGCAGTATATGGAGATATGCCTGCCCAGGATTATCTGGACGATAGGTATCGCTTGCTTATAAACTACTTGAATATTTAGTCGTTCTACGGAAAATAATTGCGACTAT
>DATGQB010000142.1:0-3918 GCA_035304405.1 Edaphocola sp. | reverse complement strand
ATTAGACTCTTTATATAAAATTATTCTTGCTTCTAATCCACTTCAATAGCTCAAAAACCATAATTTATTATGCTTTCTTCACTATTTTGTGGATTATTTGCCATAATAATTTTCTTTTAAATTCCTAATGCGTAATCTGGGATTAATTATTTTGGCGCATTGCATTTGCGCCATCCTCACCCTACCTTTGCTTTACAATTTATGAGTAATACATACACGGTCGGATCAATTTGGAAAAAGATTACCACTGAGCTATCTACCCTATATAGCCCATCAGAAGCGGGCATAATTGCCGATATGGTCTTGATGCATTTACTTCAGTATTCCAGAGTTCAGTTGCGTATGAATAGCACGCAAGCCTTGACCTCATCCCAAACGGATACGCTGGAGCGATACCTAGTAGAGCTTTTACAGCACCGCCCCATACAATATGTGCTGGGGCGAGCAGACTTTTATGGATTGTCATTTAGGGTGAATGAACATGTACTGATTCCGAGGCCAGAAACCGAAGAACTGGTAGCACTTGCGCTGCAATGGATAGGGAAAAAACCATATAAAGTACTGGAAATTGGAACCGGCAGCGGTTGTATAAGTATCAGCATGAAAAAGAATGCGCCACAGCTGGAGCTGCACAGCCTAGATATATCGGCTACAGCCCTGGATGTAGCCCGGCAAAATGCTCATGACAACAAAGTGGCCATCAACTTTATACAGGCAGACTTTACAGACGAGCGCATCTGGCCTACGCTTGGCGACTTTGACATCATCATATCCAACCCGCCTTACATTGCGGAGCAAGAGCGGGCAGAAATGGAGCCACATGTACTCGATTATGAACCTGCCAATGCCCTTTTTGTTCCGGATGATGATGTACTACTTTTCTACAGGAAGATTTTGGCATTTAGTCTGGAACAGCGCCCACCGGCGGCAATATTTCTGGAGCTTAACCAGCTGCAGGCAGCCGCCACAAAGCATCTGTTTGAACAACACTACCCTCACAGCAGGATAGTCAAAGACATCAACAATAATGACAGAATATTGATGGTGGCAACCTAATCCATAAAACTATCGTCGAGTACAAATAGTTTGAACCATTGCTCGGGACGACCTAAGCTGCTCGCCCCCCCTTTTTTCACAATAAAAGCAGACCAACACTTAGCCTTCAGAAATTTATATAAGGATGTAGCATAAAAATTCGCCAATTGAAAGGCATTTCTTATTTTTGTGTCCTTTTTATATTTAGAACCCTCTTTGTAAATAAATAATAATACCAATAAGGATGACAGATTTTATAGAAGAGGCGGTAAGCGAAGCCGCCAACGGGATGAAAAAAGCGCTTGTACACCTAGGTAGCGAGTTGTTAAAAATTCGTGCCGGCAAGGCTTCTCCAACGATGGTAGAAGGCGTAAGTGTAGAATATTACGGCGCCCCAACGCCTATCAATCAGGTAGCAAATGTGACTACTCCGGATGCCCGTACAATTTCTATTCAACCTTGGGAAAAAAATATGATTGCTCCTATTGAGCGTGCTATTATGGCTGCCAATATTGGCCTCACGCCACAAAATGATGGCGAAGCAATACGTTTGTTCTTACCGCCACTTACTGAGGAGCGCAGAAAAGAACTGGTGAAAAAAGTATATGCCGAGGGCGAAACTGCAAAGATTGCCATCCGTGGTAGTCGTAGAGATGCCTTGGAAACCATCAAAAAACTACAAAAAGATGGCCTTAGCGAAGATGCCGCTAAGGATGCGGAAAGCCGCATTCAGCAACTTACCGATAAGCATATCGAGAAGGTTGACGCTGCTTGTAAGGAGCGCGAAAAAGAAATCATGACCGTTTAGTCCGGCAAAATCAATATTGTATTAGTAAAGGTCAGCGGTTGTAAAAAAACTGTTGACCTTTTTAATGAAGCTATAGTCCCAGCCGGGCCTAAACCCTAAAAAACTTAGGTTAAATCTATATCAAAGCTAATTTTCAATATATCTAAACTGTGAATATACCCTATATTTGCAGGCTCATTTACCAATCTACTTTTAAATAGAATTATGCAAATTCAACATTTATCCGAACAAGAAATAGTGCGCAGAGAAAAACTGCAAGCACTAGTTGAAGCGGGAATTGACCCCTATCCTGCCCCCTTATATCCTGTGACCCACTACTCTGAGGACATAAAGAAGCAGTTTAAGGAGGAGCATAAGGAAGAATTTGCTAATGTGTGTGTTGCTGGTCGTGTTATGACGGCCAATCCTAAAGGTAAAGCCGGATTTTTAAAAATTCAGGATGCTCAGGGCATTATCCAGATATACTTCAGAAAAGATGAAATAGCACCGGAAGGCAGTAATCAGGCGCTCTGGGATTTGGCTTTGAAAGGCATCGACCTGGGCGACATCATCGGCATCAAAGGCTTTGTATTCGTAACCCAAAAAGGAGAAATTTCTGTACATGCCAAAGAATTTACCCTACTGTCTAAATCCCTGAAACCATTGCCGGTAGTAAAACGCGATGCGCAAGGTAATGTATATGACGAGGTAACCGATCCCGAATTTCGTTACCGTCAGCGCTATGCCGATTTGATTATCAATCCGCAAACAAAAAAAGCCTTTATCCAGCGCACCAAAATAATGAACACTATCAGAGAGTTTCTTAATGAACATGGTGCTATGGAAGTGGATACGCCGGTATTGCAAAACATACCCGGAGGCGCTGCCGCCAGACCATTTGTAACCCATCACAACGCCCTGGATATTCCTTACTATTTACGCATTGCCAACGAACTTTATCTTAAAAGACTTATTGTAGGTGGTTTTGACTGGATATATGAGTTTAGCCGCAACTTCCGCAACGAAGGTATGGACAGAACCCATAATCCGGAATTTACTGTATTAGAATGGTACACGGCATATAAAGACTATTACTGGATGATGGACATCACCGAAAAACTTTTCGAAACCTTGGCTATTGCCGTACACGGCACTACTGAGGTACAGGTAGGTGATAACATCATTAGCTTTAAAGCGCCATTTAGACGCATATCGCTATTCGATGCCATCAAAGAAAACACAGGCATAGACATCAGCAATATGGAAGAGCCCGAACTGAGAGAGGTGTGCAAACAATTAAATATCGCAGTGGACCCAAAAATCGGGAAAGGCAAACTTATCGATGAAATTTTTGGGGAAACTTCAGAACATACCTACATACAACCTACCTTCATCATAGACTATCCGATTGAGATGTCTCCGCTTACCAAAAAGCACAGAAGCAAAGCTGGTTTGGTAGAGCGCTTTGAGCTGATGATAAATGGTAAAGAGCTGGCTAATGCTTATACCGAGCTCAACGACCCAATAGACCAAAGACGCAGATTTGAGGAGCAAATGAAATTGATGGAGCGTGGTGATGACGAAGCAATGTATATAGACTATGACTTCTTAAGAGCGTTGGAATATGGTATGCCACCCACATCGGGCATCGGTATTGGTATCGACCGCTTGTGCATGCTGCTAAGCAACCAGCCTTCTATTCAGGACGTATTATTCTTCCCGCAAATGAGACCAGAGCGCTTCTCTTAGAGCCTTTGTGTTGAACGCATACCCAATCCCGCCGACATTCCAATCGGCGGGATTTATTTTTAAAGGAGGTCCGGCCCTAACACATTAAGTCTCTGAGCGAGCTACCCTCTCTAAACCTCTCTGTTGTGTAGCAATAACTGCCAGATTAGGCAAAAATACCGGCTCGCTTCAGCACTGCCTGCCTTCTAACAATTTACAATTCTTGCTTTAACCCAGATTACGCATTAGGAATTTAAAAGAAAATTATTATGGCAAATAATCCACAAAATAGTGAAAAAAGCATAATGAATTATGGTTTTTGAGCTATTGAAGTGGATTAGAAGCAAGAATAATTTTATATAAAGAGT
>DATGQB010000141.1:0-14295 GCA_035304405.1 Edaphocola sp. | reverse complement strand
TAAAAGAAAATTATTATGGCAAATAATCCACAAAATAGTGAAAAAAGCATAATAAATTATGGTTTTTGAGCTATTGAAGTGGATTAGAAGCAAGAATAATTTTATATAAAGAGTCTAATGCGTAATCTGGGTTTATACTTGGCCATCAATGAAAGCTATATATCGAACCAATATCGACTGGATGGCTAGCGCCAAAGTGGTATTTGCTTTTACAGTGCGCTAAAACAATTAAGCCCGTGCAGACGCACGGGCTCTCTTTTTCAAGACTTAACAAACAAAACAAATATTATAAACAGAGGCTACTGATATTATGCCGCGCTGTCATCGTTGCGCACTACCACCACACCGTCAAATACATCTATGAGTACAGGTTTGGTTTTATCAATATCTCCTGCAATGATTTTTTTGCTGAGCAGATTAATGATTTCCTTTTGAATCAGGCGCTTTAAGGGTCGGGCTCCAAACTGCGGGTCGAAACCTTGTTGGGCAAAATGTTCCAGCGCATAATTTGTAAATCCTAATTGAATGCCTTGCTGTGCCACACGCTCTTTCAGCTCATTAAACTGAATACTGATAATACCCTTAATCTCATTGCGCATTAGCGGGTGGAACACAATCACCTCGTCGATACGGTTTAAAAACTCTGGACGGAGCGACTGACGAAGCAATAAGTTCAAATCTGCCTTAGTGTCTTCAAATACCTCTTCAAAATGCGCATCATTAGTGCCACTTAATCCTTCAAATTTCTCCTGTATGATGTCCGAGCCCAGATTACTTGTCATGATAATGATAGTATTTTTGAAATTTACTACCCTACCCTTGTTGTCTGTGAGGCGACCATCATCCAGTACTTGCAGCATGATATTAAACACGTCAGGGTGTGCTTTTTCAATTTCATCTAGCAATACGACAGAATAAGGTTTTCTGCGCACTGCTTCTGTCAGCTGACCACCCTCATCGTAGCCTACATAACCCGGAGGCGCACCCACTAGTCTGCTCACGCTATGTTTTTCCTGATACTCACTCATATCTATTCGGGTCATCATACTATCGTCGTCAAACAGGGCTTCGGCCAATGCTTTTGCCAGCTCTGTTTTACCAACCCCTGTAGTGCCCAGGAATATAAATGAGCCAATAGGTCTTTTTTCATCCTGCAATCCTGCACGGCTTCTTCTGATGGCATCGGACACGGCCACAATAGCCTCGTCCTGCCCAATCACACGCTTATGAAGCTGGGCTTCTAAATTAAGCAATTTTTCGCGTTCGCTTTGTAGCATTCTTTGGACAGGGATGCCGGTGGCCTTAGCCACATTTTCTGCGATATCGTCTGCGTCCACTTCTTCTTTTAGCAAGCGTTTTTCATTGCCCATTTCACTCAGTTGTTGTGTATGTTGTTGTAGGGCCTGCTCTTGCTCTTGCAGCTTACCATATCTTATTTCTGCTACTTTTCCGTAGTCGCCTTCTCTTTCTGCACGTTCTGCTTCCAGTTTTAGTGCCTCGATATTTCCTTTTGCTTCCTGTATTTTAGCTACTATATCTTTTTCCGACTGCCATTTGGCTTTAAGCGTGTCACGTTCTACCTGTAGGTTGGCGATATTGGTATTGAGCACTCTAAGTTTTTCTTCGTCATTTTCTCTCTTGATAGCCGCTCTTTCGATTTCCAGCTGGCGTATTTTACGTTCCAGTTCGTCAAGAGCTTCAGGCATAGAGTTCATTTCCAACTTCAGTTTGGCGGCGCTTTCGTCGATGAGGTCGATAGCTTTATCCGGCAAGAAGCGGTCGGTAATATATCTATGGGAGAGCTCCACTGCGGCAATGATGGCTTCGTCTTTGATACGCACCTGATGGTGAGCTTCGTATCTGTCTTTCAATCCGCGGAGGATAGATACCGCATCATCTACACTGGGCTCTTCTACCAAGACTTTTTGGAAGCGGCGTTCGAGCGCTTTATCTTTTTCAAAGTATTTCTGGTATTCGTTAAGCGTGGTGGCACCGATAGCTCTGAGCTCACCTCTTGCCAATGCCGGCTTCAGAATATTGGCCGCATCCATGGCGCCTTCGCCCCCGCCGGCTCCTACGAGAGTATGAATTTCGTCTATAAACAAGATGATGCCGCCATTACTGTCTGCCACTTCTTTTACCACACCTTTCAGACGTTCTTCAAATTCGCCTTTGTATTTGGCTCCGGCTATCAGCTGCCCCATATCGAGGGCATAAATGATTTTGGTTCTCAGATTATCAGGTACATCTCCATTCACGATACGGTGTGCCAGACCTTCGACAATGGCGGTCTTACCCACACCCGGTTCACCTATAAGTATTGGGTTGTTTTTGGAGCGACGAGACAGAATATGTAAGGTTCTGCGAATTTCTTCATCACGACCAATTACCGGGTCTAACTTGCCTTCGCGGGCTAATTGATTCAGGTTTTTGGCATATCGCTGCAGGTTGTTAAAGCTGGTGTCTGCAGTTTGTGAGCCCACAGTAGCACCTTTTCGGAGGTCCTTAATAGCAGCAACCAAAGTCTTTTCAGTAACCCCTCCATCTTTCAAAGTTTTGGCAGTGTCATCACTACCCTGGATGATGGCGATAAGGATATGCTCGGGGCTAACAAACTCATCGCCAAAAGTTTTGAGTGTACCCGCAGTACGTAAAATTACGTTATTCACATCTCTGCTTACAGACTGAGCTGCATCTCCGCTAGTCTGTTTAGGCAGGCGTGATATACTCTCGCTGAGTCTTTTCTGAATCAGATTAATATTGCCACCTGCTTTTTTAATGATAAATTCGATTGGCCCGTCCTTATCTTCAAGCATAGCTTGCAATAAGTGCTGGGTTTCGATATAGGAGTTGCTATTGTTAAAAGCCAACTGCTGGGCTTGTTGCAATGTCTCCTGAGCTTTAATGGTGAAGTTGTTTAAGTTCATATGGTTATTTTCCTTTTTTCTAAATTGAGTTATGTCATAATATTAGCAAAGGAGATTCCAAGTGAATAGAGCTGAAAATAAGTCATTGGCAGCAAGGAAAAAATGCCATAATGGATATATTAATGTCTGAGCTTATGCTAATATTACCGCTCTGTTTTCAAATATCTGTAGATATGGCATGCTTTCAATATTCCTAGTGATGTGGAACAACATCAACCCGAAAAACTGTTGCGTTGAGGAAACCATATTGTACACAAGGCTCCTGTTGGTTGGAGCAGCGCGTGTCAAATGAGCAATTAACGTGCAAAGAACGCGCATAGCAAGTGCGCCGCGAATAAATCTGTGATATGTAAAAGTTTAAGCTTAACAGGGCTTTTTTGGTATGATGTATGATTGTGTCTATTTTAGAGCAATGATTGCTATAATCGGCCTATGATAAACGAATTGATTCTATGGTGGCAGGCATTACCCTGGGATAGCTTTTTGCGAATAGCCTCAATACTATATGTATTGCTGGCCATCGCAGTGAGTATGGTGGTGCTCATGAACGCCCGATCGGGGCCTAAAGCACTGGCCTATATGGCATTGATAGCATTGGTGCCGGTTCTGGGCATTATTTTTTACTTCTCCTTCGGGGTCAATTACCGCAAAAACAAAATTTACACCAAAAAGATTCTGGAAGACGACCGCCTGGCGAATATTGTGCAAACGGCATTGGACCTGCGTTTTAAAGAGACCATTATAGAGCATCGGGAAGACATTGGCTATTTTTATCCTTTGGCCAAGATGATACAGGAGGATGCGCGTAATTATTTCTCTGCCGATAATGATTTGGAACTGCTGAATAATGGAGAGGAAAAGTTTCCCCGCCTGCTGGAAGACCTGCGTAATGCGCAGAAGCACATCCATATGGAGTATTATATTTTTGAAAATGACCGTATCGGTAATGAAATAGCAGACATTTTGATAGCCAAGCATAAGGAGGGTGTTCAGGTAAAATTTATTTATGACGATTTTGGGTCGAGCAGCATTAGAAAAACGATTGTGAGGCGCCTGAATGAGGCAGGTGTGCCCAATTATCCCTTTTATAGAATAAAGCTCATAGTACTGGCCAACAGGCTAAACTATCGTAACCACAGAAAAATAGTGATTATAGATAACGAGATAGCCTATGTAGGTGGTATCAATGTGGCCGATAAGTATATCAACACAGGAAGAGACAAGCATTATTGGAGAGATATGCACCTTCGCATTCAAGGCTTGTCTGTGCTGAGTTTGCAAATGGTGTTTTTGAGTGATTGGCAATTTTGCTGCAATCAGGGAATAGATGATATTCATCAGTATTTCCCCACGGCCACTGCCAGTAGAAGTAGAGAGGATAATGTGGTACAAATCATCTCAAGTGGGCCGGATTCCAATTATCCTTCAATTTTGTTTGCGCTGAATAGGGCTATTCTGCTTAGTAAAAAATCGGTATGGCTTACCACACCATATTTTATACCCGATGAGACCCTGAAGGCTTCTCTGATTATGGCCCGAATGAGTGGTTTGGATGTAAAGCTACTACTGCCCTATGAGTCAGACTCGGTATTTGTGAATATGTGTGTGAGTGCGCATTTCGAAGAAATGCTGGCCGCAGGTATAGAGATATATCGTTATCAAAAAGGATTCATTCACTCCAAAATGATGGTCTGCGATGAAAAGATTGCTTTCATAGGCACGGCAAATCTGGACCAAAGGAGTTTCGACCTAAATTTTGAAGTGAATGCATTGGTATATAATCAGGAGTTTGCGCAAAAGCTTAGTCAAACATTTCTGAACGACCTCAAAGATGCCGAACAGCTGCACCTTGAGCAGTGGAAACAGCGCCCTAGATGGCGTAGGCTTACAGAAAGGGTGTTGTACTTGTTTTCCCCACTAATGTAAAGTCATGAATTTGTAAAAAAATAGGTGTATTGTAACTATAGATGTATAGATAAAATTTACAATACTTTTTAAGTTAGGGTTCGGTAATCTACGATGCAAGCTGTATCTTTGCACTTCGAATTTTAGCACCCCCGACAGAGCGAAGATCCATGCTCTGGTGCTAACTTATTGAAAACGAGTGTATAATTTGACCTTGTGATGGAAAACAACAACAACGATACGGAATTTTTAGAATCCCTCGCCGAAAAAGAATATGAGCATGGCTTTGTGACCGATATAGAAATGGACATTCTCCCTCCGGGACTTAATGAAGATACTATACGCTTCATCTCGGCAAAAAAGAATGAACCAGAATGGATGTTACAGTGGCGCTTAAAAGCTTTTCGCACTTTCCAGAAAATGGAATTGCCAGATTGGCAAAATTTCGAAATGCCTGAAATGAATTTTCAGGATATTTCTTATTACGCAGCTCCTAAAAAGACTCCTAAATATAATAGTCTTGATGAAGTAGATCCTGAATTACTGGCTACTTTTGAAAAATTGGGTATTCCGCTCAATGAACGTAAAAAGCTATTGGGCGTAAAAGAAGATGAGCCTGCTTTCGATGAAGACGGCAACCCGCTGAATCAGCCTTTAGTGGCAGTAGATGCAGTTTTTGATTCAGTATCAGTAGCTACTACTTATAAAGAAGAGCTGAAAAAGCATGGCATTATTTTCTGCTCCATTTCTGAAGCCATTCAAGAGTATCCAGAACTGGTGCAACAGTACTTGGGCTCGGTGGTGCCGCAGAGCGATAATATTTTTTCTGCGCTCAACTCAGCAGTGTTTTCAGATGGCTCTTTTGTATATATTCCTAAGGGCGTACGCTGCCCTATGGAGCTTTCTACCTACTTCCGTATTAATGCCGAAAATACCGGCCAGTTCGAACGTACACTTATCATCGCCGATGAAGGTGCTTATGTAAGCTATCTGGAAGGATGTACAGCCCCGCAACGCGATGAGAATCAGCTGCATGCCGCAGTAGTGGAAATTGTGGCACTCAAAGATGCAGAGGTAAAATACAGTACGGTTCAAAACTGGTATCCCGGAGACAAAGATGGTAATGGAGGAGTTTACAACTTTGTAACCAAGCGCGGGGTGTGTAAAGGTGATAATGCTATCATCTCCTGGACTCAGGTAGAAACAGGTAGTGCGATTACCTGGAAATATCCTTCCGTGATATTACAAGGCGACAATAGTTATGGTGAGTTTTACAGTGTAGCTGTGGCCAAAGGCAAGCAAATAGCTGATACCGGTACCAAAATGATACATATTGGTAAGAACACCAGAAGCCGCATTATCTCAAAAGGTATATCTGCCGGTAATGGACAGAATTCTTACCGTGGTTTGGTGAGTATCGGCAGCAAAGCCGACAATGCCCGTAACTTCACTCAATGTGACTCCATGCTTATAGGTGACCGTTGTGGTGCGCATACATTCCCTTATATTGAAGGTAAAAACCCGACAGCTACGCTGGAGCATGAGGCCACTACTTCTAAAATCGGTGAAGACCAAATATTCTACTTGAATGCAAGAGGTATTGATACCGAAAAAGCTGTAGAACTTATAGTAAACGGCTTTGCAAAAGAAGTGCTGAATAAATTACCGATGGAATTTGCAGTGGAAGCGCAGAAATTACTGGCGGTATCACTTGAAGGTAGTGTAGGATAATGATGCAACTTTAGTGCGCATTATGCTATAATAGATATTACATACAACAACAAATATATTAGTTCATGCTGAAGAATGGTCGGGTCAATGCCGGCTGTTTTTCTAAACAAAACAAATTTATCAGAGGTGTTATCAATAAAAAATTTGCACGCGAGCGTAGAAGGAAAAGAGATTCTTAAAGGACTTAATCTTGAAGTGAAAGCCGGCGAAGTGCACGCCATTATGGGTCCTAATGGTGCGGGAAAATCCAGTCTGGCATCTGTTTTAGCAGGCCGTGAGGCTTATGAGGTTACCGAAGGTACGGTTACTCTTGATGGTAAAGACATTCTGGAACTAGCGCCAGAGGATCGTGCCAGAGAAGGTGTGTTTTTGGCATTCCAATATCCAATCGAGATTCCGGGCGTTTCTAATATTAATTTTTTGAAAACAGCCTTGAATGAAATTCGTGAATACAGAGGTTTGGCACCGCTTACCGCTAAGGAATTCTTACAAAGAAGTCGCGAAAAGCAGGATTTGGTAGAATTTGATGCCAAATTGGTAAATCGCTCGCTGAATGAAGGCTTCTCCGGTGGTGAGAAAAAGCGTAATGAGATTTTTCAACTGGCTATGCTCGAACCCAAATTGGCTATTTTGGATGAAACCGACTCTGGTCTTGATATCGACGCCTTGCGCATTGTGAGCCGTGGTGTCAACAAATTGAGAAGCAAAGACAATGCTTTTATCCTGATTACACACTATCAACGTTTACTTGATTATATCGTTCCAGACTATGTTCACGTTTTAGCCGACGGCAAAATCGTTAAAACCGGAGGTAAAGAGCTGGCCCTCGAACTGGAAGAGAAGGGATATGACTGGCTTACCAAAAACTAATCGTTTTTGCAGAGCTTTTTCATTTGTATTGGGAACATAAACTAAAATCAAGGAAATTAATATAATGACTTCAATAAAACAATTGGAATCGCCACTCACTGAGGCTATCGCTGCACTGTTTGACAGACGCGAGTTGAGCAACCAGGACGGGTGGTCTGCATATCGCAAGGCAGCCATGCAGGAGTTTGGCAGGCTGGGATTCCCTTCAGTAAAAAACGAAGAGTGGCGATTTACGAATATTCTGCCTTTGGTGAAAACAGAGTATGTGCTTGATGAGATGGCGGCTATAAGCGAGGCAGATATGGCCAGAGTCCAATCATTAGTTCAGGAGCATTGTGCCGGTATTTATTCCGCCGAGGAAGTGTACCGTCTGGTTCTGGTCAATGGCGCAATAGTACCATCATTAAGTGTACTTCCTGCTCAGGAAGGGGTGAGTATCCAGAGCTTGCGCGCTGCGCAGGAGCACCCACAATGTCAAGCACATTTTGGCACTGTTTTGCAAATAAAAGATAATGCCTTTGCAGCACTTAATAGCGCCATGTTTGAAGATGGCCTTTTCGTGCATATTGCTGATAGGGTAGCCCTGGAGAAACCTTTGCATGTAGTAAAAGTGCTTTTGGGTACTGAGGCCACCATGCATCATTCAAGAGACCTTTTTGTATTGGGCAAGCATGCTGAGCTCAAAGTAATTGAAACCTATATTACTGATATAGCAGCGCCGGTATTGGTAAATGCCGCAGCCGAAGTGGTATTGGCCGAGAATGCGATGTTTGATCATTATGATGTTCAAAAAGCAGATAATAATCTTCGCATTATCCAGCGCACTGAGGCTACTCAAAACAAACATTCTAATTACAGTAACTATATCTTCACCTTCCCCGGAGCAGCATTTGTAAGAAACAATCTGGCACTGCATTTAAACGAGGCAGACTTAGAGAGCCATCTTTATGGTTTGTACATTAGCGCAGCTACGCAATTGGTAGATAATCATACAGAGGTGCACCATAAAATGCCAAGAGGTGAGAGCAATCAGCTTTATAAAGGTATAGTGATGGATAATAGCCGTGCGGTGTTTAACGGCAAAATCTTTGTATACCAGGATGCACAAAAAACAAATGCATTCCAGCAAAGTAACAATATTCTTTTTAGCGACAACGCTACGGTACATGCCAAGCCGCAACTGGAGATATTTGCAGATGATGTGAAATGTAGTCATGGCTCTACCATTGGTCAGCTCAATAAAGACGCCATGTTTTATTTGCGCAGTCGTGGAATAGGAGAGCAGCAGGCCAAGCAATTGATGGTTGAGGCTTTTGCGTACGATGTGGTAGAAAAAGTTAAACTTCCATTTCTGAAAGAATATCTGAACCAAATGATGGTTGCTGATATGGGGAATCAAAAGTAGCAGTTTCATTTCGCTCAAACATTACCATATATAATATAAAGAGGGAGGCAATAAATATGATTGCCTCCCTCTTTTATGTTTAGAAAAATCTTTATTAATTGTAGCGAATCAAGCTCAATTTATACACCACGTTTGCATCTTTGGAAGCCGTGCTTTCAATATGCATAGCTGCCTTGGTAAGGTTATAACCTTTTTGAAGGCTTGGTGGTGCATATACAATTATTTCACCGCCCATACCCACCATCGGAAAGGCCATGCGCCATACATAAGGTTGGTGAGACAAGTCAAAAACTCTTCTTAGGTTATCCGTACCGCTTTGGTAATAGATAACATTGTCACCATTGGTACATTCCCAGTTTGAGAAAATATCCGAGCAGATGCCCGGCTTATTGGCTGTGCCTTCTTTCACAATACGGTAGTAAAATCCTCTGGGGTCAAATACAGCATCTTCATCCAATTCAGCTACAAACTGTGCCAGACTTTCCAGCTCGGCAGCGGTGGGGTTGGTATATTCTATTGCAGGGCAGGTGTCTTTTTTAAAACAAGCCGACAATCCCAGTGCACCTATCACCGCTACTGTCCAAACGAAAACTTTATACATGTGTTGATTAGTTATTTTTTTGTAGAAATGGATACTACGTCCACATCAAATATCAAAATAGAGCCACCGGGAATAGCTCCGGTATCGTCATTGCCATATCCCAAAGACGGAGGGATAATAAGCGTAATGGACCCGCCTTCACCAATTAGATTTAGGCCATAGCGGAATCCGTGAATTACCATCTCCATATTAAAACCGGAATTATTGCCACTATCAAATTCCACTCCTGAGGTAAATCTGCCGGCATAGTTTACCGTTGCAGAGCCACAAAAACCGGGGCGTTTTTCATTGCCCGGCTCGTGTATGATGTAATAAAAACCGCGAGGGTCGTAAGTAGCATCGATTTGAGCATCTTCGACATAGCGATGAAGTGCCGCTATATCAGCCGAGTCTGCTTCCACCGACAATTCAGGGCACACATCATCCTTCTTTGATTTCGAATCACAGGCAGTCCAGAGCAGGGCTCCCGAAGCAAGTATAGTAAGCAATATTCTACGCATTATCGATTTAGTATTTGAAGATTCGTTGCAAAAGTATAGTATTTTATGCAACTTATTTTGCATGCTCTGCTATCATTAACCATATTTTAGACGATTATATTATGTCACTACCTTAGATTCTTTTGTACTTTTGCGCTTATTCCAATTCTTGTATCACAGCATGTCAGGTCCAGTACTACAAAAAATTCATACCACCGAGCTCGTAAAGCGCTATGGCAAACGCACTGTTGTCAATCACGTTTCTATAGAAGTGCAGCAGGGAGAGATTGTAGGACTGCTGGGCCCCAATGGTGCCGGTAAAACCACCTCTTTCTACATGACGGTGGGCCTTGTAAAGCCCGATGAAGGACATGTATATCTCAATGATCAGGATATCACCAAACTGCCTATGTATAAGCGGGCGCAGCTAGGTATCGGCTATCTGCCTCAAGAAGCTTCTATCTTTAGAAAGCTGTCGGTAGAGGATAACCTCGCTGCGGTCTTGGAAATGACCAAGCTCAGTAAAGCGCAGCAAAAAGAAAAGATGGAGCAATTGTTGGAGGAGTTTCGCCTTACCCATGTGCGCAAGAGTATGGGCGATGTACTCAGCGGGGGTGAGCGAAGGCGCACCGAGATAGCACGGGCCCTGGCGGTTGACCCAAAGTTTATACTGCTCGACGAGCCTTTTGCGGGTATTGACCCCATTGCCGTAGAGGATATTCAAGCCATTGTGGCTAAGCTAAAGTATAAGAATATCGGCATCCTCATCACCGACCATAATGTAAATGAGACTCTCTCCATTACCGATCGCGCCTATTTGATGTTTGAAGGTCGCCTGCTCAAGTCCGGTACAGCAGAGGAGCTGGCTGCCGATGAAGAGGTGCGTAGAGTATATCTCGGCAAGCATTTCGAGCTGCGTCGTAAAAACTATGATGTACAATAACGTCTGTCGAGGTGTTCTGTAGCGATTCCTCAAGTAATATTTTAGCTTGGGTCGCATCTGGCGCTATATGCTAAAAACTCAAGAAATCTTCTATCTGATAATTTATCTGCTCAAGCGTGGCAGTTTGGAAGAGTTTATGCTCTGCATCCAGCTGCTCATGTACTTTAGAAATTGGTAATTTGTTATAATGTACATGCACTTTTAAGTAGTTCAATATATTGGCAAATTGATCCAGACCACGGGCATTGCCCCCTCTGCCCGATGCCAGGCCTACGAGCAAGGCTTTTTTGTTCCACCAGGCCTTTTTGATATCCGAATGGTCTATCATGGACTTGAGTACCCCCGGGAAGCTGCCATTATATTCCGGAATGACAAACACAAATTTATTGGCAGGAATCAATAATTCATTTTCTACTGCTATGAGCTCCGGACTTCTGAAGTGAACCGGCAAGTCTTTCAGCGAAAGCAGATGAATGTCTGCGCCGGCCTTGCGGAACACCTCGTAATAGTGTTGCGCAATCCTTAGCGTATTGCTATCTTCACGGTTTGTGCCAGAGATTAATGTAATCATACTTGCAAAGATATAGCCTACACACACAGTTGCAAATAAGAATCATGAATAGTGCAAAAGGCTAAATTTATTGCAGGTTTAAGACAATCCTTAACACTTATTCTTGTTAACTTTGCCAAATTGCTTACAGACATAAACGATTCGCTATGCGCAAGCTTTGGTGGAAAATCCTTTGTATTTTGTTGCTGACCACTACTATCATTGGTGGTCTTTTGATTAAAGTGCCGGCTCTGGATATCCTCAACGAAACCATTAGAAACCTCTTTTTTCATGTACCTATGTGGTTTGGCATGATGATACTATTTGGCATCAGCATGGCATACGCCATTAAATATCTCAATTCCGGAGACTTGAAAAAGGATATTTATAGTGAGCAGTTTATAAATGTTGGAGTACTCTTTGGTTGCCTAGGTATGGTCACCGGTATGGAGTGGGCCAAGTTTACCTGGGGCGAGTTCTGGAGCAATGACCCCAAACAATTGGCCTCTGCTATTAGCTTGCTTATTTATTTTGCATATCTGGTATTGCGTGGTGCCATCCCCGATTATGACAAGAAAGCCAAGGTGTCTGCGGTATTCAATATCTTCGCCTTCTTTGTAATGATACCTTTGATTATGGTTTTGCCTCGCCTTACGGATTCATTACACCCCGGTAATGGCGGTAATCCTGCTTTTGGGGCTTTGGCTCCCGAGTTAAAGCCGCTTTTCTACACCTCTGTCATAGGCTGGTGGTTATTAGGGGTATGGATAGCCACATTGGGCATTCGTTATAAACTTGTACAAATGAGGAACATACTTTCTGAAGACCCAAAGCTGCCTGAGATGGATGTAATGAAAAGGAAATAGATATAATCCTCCTTTAGTTTTAGTTTTTAATTTTTCAATTTTTACCGAGATGAACCTTAAAAGATATTCTGTAAGCCTTTTGTCAGCTGTTTTTGCAGCATTCTTCACTCTTATGCCTTTTTTGGCCAGCGCCCAGGGTGCAGAAATGGCAGACGCCTTCAGAAAGGAAGGGAAAATTTATATTGTTATTTTAGTAATAATAACTATCTTTATTGGGATAATCATTTATCTCTTTTCACTCGAGAAAAAAATAAAAAGGCTGGAAAGAGATAATAATCAGTAAGTTATTAACACAAACTCTTTCCTTATGTCTGTACAAAACCAATCTTACAGTTTCTTTCAAAGTGTCGAAAGAAACTTTGACAAGGCCGCAAAATTCACCAGATTTGAAAAAGGAATTCTCGAACAGATTAAAGCTTGTAACGCCATCTTACGCATACGGTTTCCGGTAAAAATTGGCAAGGAAATAGAAGTGATAGAAGCTTATCGGGTACAACACTCCCACCACAAGTTGCCATGTAAAGGCGGAATCCGATACAGCTTAGACGTAAACCAAGATGAAGTAATGGCACTCGCTGCACTAATGACTTACAAATGTGCCATGGTAAATGTCCCCTTTGGAGGCGGAAAAGGAGGCATCAAAATCGACCCCAAGAAATACACTCCCTTCGAACTCGAAAAAATTACCCGCCGCTACACAGCCGAATTAGCAAAGAAAAATTTTATTGGCCCAGG
Source organism: Edaphocola sp. (assembly GCA_035304405.1). Taxonomy (GTDB): domain Bacteria; phylum Bacteroidota; class Bacteroidia; order Chitinophagales; family Chitinophagaceae; genus Edaphocola. The sequence continues at coordinate 1,283 of DATGQB010000141.1, read as the reverse complement.
TATTGACGTTCCGGCTCCCGATTATGGTACAGGTGCCAGAGAAATGAGTTGGATTGTGGATACTTATACCTCACTTTATCCCGGTGAGTTGAATGCACAGGCTTGTGTCACGGGCAAACCTATAGCACAAGGCGGCGTGCGCGGTAGAACCGAGGCTACTGGTCTGGGCGTTTTTTATGGTATTCGTGAATTGGTGAACGTGAAAGAGGAGATGGACAGAGTAGGCCTAAGTACCGGCATGGATGGTAAGAGAGTAATTGTGCAGGGCTTGGGTAACGTAGGATATTTTGCTGCAAAATTCTTCCAGGAAGCAGGCGCTATTCTGGTAGGTATTGCAGAGTATGAAGGGGGTATATACAACGAAAAAGGTCTAGACCTAGATGAAGTAGTGAATCATCGCACAACTACCGGCTCCATACTTAATTTTCCAGGTGCTTTAAACTTTGCCAATAGCGTAGATACGATTACACAAGCCTGTGATATTCTTATCCCGGCAGCATTGGAAGCGGTGATACATGCTGGAAACGCCCCATTAATACAGGCGAAAATTATTGCTGAGGCTGCCAATGGCCCTCTTACCCCAGAAGCCGATGAAATTCTTACCAAAAAAGGTGTGATTGTGGTGCCAGATATGTACTTGAATGCAGGAGGGGTTACGGTTTCGTATTTCGAATGGTTGAAAAATCTTAGCCATGTGCGTTACGGCCGTATGGAAAAGCGTTTCAGTGAAAATATGAACGCAGAGATTGTGCGTAATGTAGAAGCCTTGACCGGCAAGCGCATCGGTGAGACAGAGCGAAAAATGTTATTAAGAGGCCCGGATGAGGTAGATCTAGTTTACTCGGGTTTAGAAGATACTATGATTGGTTCATTTCACGAAATAAGAGAAGCTATGAAAATGAATCAGGGCGTAGAAGATATGCGCACGGCTGCATTTATCTGTGCTATCAACAAAATAGGAGTGGCTTACGAAGAGCTGGGTATTTTCCCATAAGTCATTGGTCAATAATAGTAAAAAGGCATAAAGGAAGCCCCTTTATGCCTTTTTTATTGCTAGGAATCCATATGAATTTGGCAAGCCGCCATCATCTGAAATTAAATTCTGCGGGCAGGCATGCAGTGAGTATAAATTTTATGGGTTCTTAAAAGCTGCCGTGAGGATTAAAACAGTAAACCAGTGCCGGGATGGGGCTTTTTGTTGAGGTGCTCAAAGGCTTTTGTAGTGGCTTCGCGGCCTCTGGGTGTGCGCACTATATAACCCTCCTGAATGAGGAAAGGCTCGT
>DATGQB010000140.1:0-8160 GCA_035304405.1 Edaphocola sp. | reverse complement strand
TTTTTTTATATCATTTAGTAACTCTTCCCGCATACCAGTGGCAAATTACCCCGCCTACTGTCAGTTCAACACTATTACCAGATGCTGCCTGCCCTACCTAGTACTTTTCCATTGATACTAGGCGCAAAACATTAGGAGCTTTCCCTGTTGAGCGCAAGCATTATGCACAAACTGCCGTTAAAACTATTAACCCAGATTGCGCATTAGACTCTTTATATAAAATTATTCTTGCTTCTAATCCACTTCAATAGCTCAAAAACCATAATTCATTATGCTTTTTTCACTATTTTGTGAATTATTTGCCATAATAATTTTCTTTTAAATTCCTAATGCGTAATCTGGGATAAAACGAACTACATCATCGCTTTTAAAGCCCAAAGAGCGAACGCAAAACAACCTTGTGCTATAGAGAGGTAGAGCCTTACACCACGCCTGAAAAACAAGCAGGAATACCATATACAAGCTCACCTTGCGAATACAGCCAACAATAGAGCAATACCGACGCTATCCCACCAGGACAGGCAACAGAGAGCTATATAATTGTCGAGGCCGCAACGTGTACACGCTGCGGCCTCTTTTTACTACTGATATAGTATCACAAAAGCAATTAAATTACAATTCCCACATATCCATCTCGCGCTGAATCAAATCCTGCATTTCTTTCTCACCGTTAACCAATTGGTCGAAACCGGTACCCAGGTTATTGACATTACGCGGATTGTTTCTGGAAGTTTTGATTACATAACCACTATACATCAAACGGTCTAGATAATCTGTCCAGCTCATTCGGTTTACATCGTTATTGGGATTATACACCTCATACTGAGAAAGCACCTCTCTGGCATCAGGGTAATAGATGGTCAATAACGGAGCCCAGTTTCTGAAGTTGCCTTCCTCGTCCTCAACTGCTCTGTTAGCAGATATAGCGCGCAGTCTTGGCACCAAACGACCCATATTTCTATCAAAAATCCAGTCCTCTTGCACTTCATACATAGCCACAGACTCAGGGTTAAAGTCGTCTCTGGTTTCTACAATCATAGGCTCACCCGTTACCGGATCAAATACCTCAGTTTGCTTAGACACAGAAAGCTTTTCAGAAACTTCTTCGTAAGAAAGTGCGCGTGTGAAGGTTGCATCAGCGTAAGCAGTCAACTTACCGCGGCGCACAGCATCGAGCAAAATCTCGATAAAGGCACCACCACCAGTGTACTCATCACCTGCATATATAAAAGGCATGTTTTGCTTTTCTCTTACATCGATACGCTTCCATACTCTACGTTTGAATGCGATATCAATCTCTCTGATATTATGCCATTGCAAGGTACGATTAGTTCTGTCCGCGACGCGGTCTATAGTACCATCCGGCACCAGAGATGGCAACCAAGTGTCATTCACATACTCCTTCTGAGCCGGTTGACTTGTGGCACGGTCATTGTTCATTGACTGAGCTTGCGCAGATTGACTAACTGCAAACAACCCACACAAAATAGATGAATATTTTAAAAGGACTTTCATATTTCCCAATTTTTCAATTTTTAGATTCTAAAATTACTATCTGATCAATACAGACAAGCTACCTTTACCCGGTCTTTCCACGCCGTTAGATCCTTTCACTGTAATGTTCTCGAAGATATAGCGGTCGCCTGGTTTAGCTCTATTGATTAATTCACGTACAGCTGGGTCGTTATCAAACAGAGGTCCAGTACCACGAGCATCTACAGACTGATCACTACCGCGTGCGATATAAGTCAATGTATATCTTGATACAAGATACTTAAAGTCAAAGTCAAAGTTTTCAAGTTCTGCAATGATACCTCTTTGCGCCTTGAACTCACCTGTACCCATCGAGCCAGAACCCACAATCGAACCAATTTTAATCACCGGAGAAGGAATGCTCTTAACTCTAATCAGGCCACGAGCCACTTCTACATTACCACCAGACTTACTCTTAGCGGTTACCACGTATGGCACACCTTTATAATTTGGTGTTGTAACCTCTACATTATACTTTCCGGGACCTGTAGGTGTAATTTTAGCACCTTCCATGTGCCAAGACACATCATTTAGGTTATAGCCGGAAGCCGAAATTGTAACAGGGTTAGGCACACCCACATACATTACGTTCATTTTGTCGAGTTGCAATGAAGCACCTGCAGTACCTACTCTGTATTTGAATTCCCAAGGTTGAGAAATGACTTTATCACCTTTACCTCTTACAGATATCGTACCTCTTACGGTTTGCTCACCAGCTGTACCTGCAGCTCTGAATTTAAGCGTACCGGTACCATCTTTTACCGATACTGCACCCACATTTGAAGTAATCGTAGGCTGAGCCGACTTATCAAATGCAGCCAACGCGATCGTAGCAGTAATTTCATCACCGGCCAAGGCATAGCTGATATTTGGTGTAGCAACAGCCATGAAACCGTCGAACTTAATTGTTTCTGGATCGAAGTTGTCTTCACCCACTTGTTTCATAAGGTCCTCAACAACGGCTGCCTCAGCGTTACGCACATCACTTTGCCATTTAGAGAATAAAGTTACTGCAGCGATAACAGGTATGTTGTGGAAAGTACCGAATGACCAATCTCCGGACGGATTCATATCAGTTTTCTTCATGGCAGGAAACTGAATAGGCAACTCTTGTCTAATTTTTGAGGTATCAGCTCCACCGTGAATAGACAGAACTTTTGTTACAAAATTTTCAAGTTCGGCCTTCACTTTATCGCCATTCTTTTCTTCTACAAACATTCTGGTAGGGATGTTGATATCATCCATTACCTTAATTTTGCGCGTGCCGTTTTCTTCAATCCAACCACCAGCGTTTTTAACAATCTCCTCCTTCCAATTTTCCAGGTATTGCACCATTTTTTCAGCCTCTTCTTTAATTTGAAGAGCTCTTGGGTACAGTAGATCGCGCTTGGCCTTTAAGTCAGGATTTCTGTCAGCGATTTTATCAAACACGGCATAAGTACGCTCATTTTTTTCTTTAATACCTACGTTCGATTGCTCGATACTGGTATTAATAGTGCTAAATGCGTCCAATACTTCTTTTGTGATGTTCAGTGCCAGCATGGCAGTCAGCACCAGATACATCAACTGAATCATGAGCGCCCGCGGCTCCTTAGGTATTGACATTCTGTGATTCTTTTAGTTTCGTTAAGAATAAGTTTCTATCCAATTATAAGATTACCCCGAAGATTATGCCATATAGTCTTCATACATCTAAAATCTCTCGGGCCAATCAATTTTATCTTCCCTGCATAGCAGAAAGCATGTTGCCATAAATGCTGTTCAATGAAGACAAATTCTTATTCAGTGCAGCGATTTGACCTTTAACAGCCTCAGCATCCTGAGCGGTAGTTGCCATAGCTTCAGAAGCGCTGGCCAGGGTACCGTAGAATTTGTTCATGGTCTTAACATGATTATTGGCATCTTGCAGTTCTACCTCATAGATTTGGTTTAACGAACCTAAGTTTTTAGACAAAGTCTGAACTTGAGCATGGAACTTAGCAGTATCTTCAGCTGCATCGTTGAAAGATTTCATAGTACCGGCGGCACCGTTGAAGGTATCTTTCATTTGACCTAAGGAAGTAGCTGCTTCGCGAGCACTTGCAGTGAAAGCAGAAGTTGCAGCAGAAACATCAGTCAGGTCTCTTAATTGTGACACAGTATTACCGAATTTATCAAAGCTAGCTTTCAAACTTTTGAAGTATTCAGGTTTCAACTCAGCTTCGTCAAGCATTTTGTCAAAAGCTGCAGCAGCACCAGACACACCAGATCCACCCATTCCTAAAGGCTGAGCCGGAGGTACGAATTTGACACCTTTTTTATAGCCTTCAACTTCAGGATTCTCATCCAAATTAGGATAGTAACGCTCCCAGTAGTAATCTTTATGTGGAGGTAGTACACCAAGGATTATGAAAATGAACGCTTCAGTTAACAAACCCACGGTAAGCATGATACTCGCACCAGGTAAATGCTCTAGTTTAAACAAGGCTCCCACCAATACCACAGCAGCACCCAGACCAATCACAAGGTTTTTGATATATTTTCCTCTTTTAGTTTCGAAAAATAAGGTTATCGACTTCATCTGTCTTATTATTTAAAATTAGTGTTTAAAAACTTCGCAATGCTATTTTATAAATCGAATTAGTTTTTACTTACTCTTGGCTGGTTGACACCTATAGCCTCTCCTACGCGCTGGTAAATCAAACGGAAGCCGATATAAGCTTTAGCGGTATCTGCAAATTCGAAATCTCTATTTTGAATCTGGATGAAAGGAGCAGGGTCTCTCCAGCTACCACCTTTAACTACCATTCTGCGCATCCATGGTGGATCGTTCTCGGTCAGTTTAATTCGGATATCCGGATTCATATCAGACAAGAAATTGCGATCGTAAGCGCTTACGGTATATGCGGTGCTGGTCCACTCAGCTACATTACCTGCCATATTATAAAGTCCATAGTCATTAGGCCAGTACGCGTCGGCGCGGGTAGTATAAAGACCGCCGTCAGCTGCGTAATCACCGCGACCAGGCTTGAAGTTAGCCAAGTAACAACCTTTTTGGTTCACTACATAAGGACCACCCCATGGATAAGGCGACAATTCTCTTCCGCCTCTTGCTGCCCATTCCCATTGATGTTCTGACGGCAAATCGAATGTACCTTCAAAGTACAATTTGCGATTTTCTCTCTCAGATTTCCAAAGCATTGTGCGCCAGTGAGCGAAAGCTTTTGCTTGGAAATAGTTCACACCTACTACCGGATAATCATTGAAAGTAGGGTCAGAGTTATAATGTCTTGCAATTGGCTCGTTGTTAGAGTAGTTAAATTGACGAATCCATACAGTAGTGTCAGGATAAATACCCAAGCTTAGGTTACGAACGAAATCTGTGTGAGGGCGCTCTTTATTTCTCGCAGCTTCGTCGAAATCAAAAATTGTAAAGTTGTAAATCAGTTTGCTATTGTCAAATTCTTTACGCCCCCAACCCGATTGTTCCGCCGGAATGAATAAGTTCATCAATTGATCCTGAACCTCCTCATCTTTCCAGTTGATTTTTTGTTTCCAGTCTATACGGGTTGTACCATCTGGGTTGTCAATCATGTGCATCAATTGTGTATGCGCAATTGAATCTCTCACCCAATTGGTAAACTGACGATATTCAGCATTTGTAATTTCAGTTGCGTCCATGTAGAAGCCTTGCATCTGTACATTACGCACCTGAGCATCAAGCGCATTTTTAACATCCTGATCGCTATAGCCAGTTCTTAAATAACCAGGTGGCACCCAAACCATTCCAATGGGAGTAGGCGGTTTGTAGTTCCCATGCGTATTAGGGGCGCCCACCAACTGTCCCTGGGAACCGGGTTTTCCGCAACTTGCTAACACCATAGCTACAACTGCAATACTCAAGGAGTGTTTTCTCATCTGTTTGTAATTTTCTTTGTTATCGCTTCTTATTTTTCGTTTTGCTAAGTCGAATTTAGCAAAACATTAAAACTTCTGAACTAACCAACGCTATTTTTTTTTCGTCTTATGGTTTAAAACCCACTGCTGTAAAGCTTTTTAACTTACTTTTAGCGTTAAAATTCAAATTCGAATTCCAAATATCGAAAAAAAAGTTAAGAAATCAAATATTTTGTGAAAAAATCACTGTTTTTATTCTTATCTCCTTAGTTTCTAATAATGTAAAACTCGTTTTTTAGGAAAATTATTAACATTTATTTTCCTTTAGTCTAAAACAGGAAGCTAAATAAAGCCATTTTAAATTTTATTCCAACATTTTATCCAATTTTATTTTTAAGAAAAGTTTTTCTTTTTCTTTTATGGGCGGATAACAAGTATTTTGACTACAATATTGATAATGATTCTCAGCAACTTGCAAAACATTATCAATTAAGGGAATTCCTATTTCCTTATTTTCCACTGCATAAGTTATTAGTATTTGTGGCCAATAGCCAGAAAATTCCAATTCCGCACCCTTTACCACCAGTGTCTTTTGTGTAACCATATTTAATAATACATAACACCAATGCCCAAACGAACTGGGATATCGATGCGCCACACTGTTAATAGATTGTAACATACCTTGGCAACGTGCCAATGCATGCTGATCTTCAAACCAAAGACTGAGCAGGAGATTATTGTGCGCCATCACCGCATTTACGGATGGCAAGGCTCCATCGTAGGTTTCTACTTTACGTACTAATATTTCGCTTTGCGCAGCATGTGTAAAATAATAAAAGCGTGCGTCTGCATCACTAAAATGTTGGTGCACAAAAGCCATCATATCTTTCGCTATAAGGGCATACTCATATTTCCGTAAAACTTCTGCACCGGCAAACAAAGCTTTTATAAGATAGGCATAGTCTTCTAATGTAGCAGGGACGCTGAGCTTTCCGTGTGAAAAATTACGATACCATTCACCCTGCATACGATAAGTATCCAAGAGGAAACGCAGGTTTGCTGCACCCAACCGCAAATAAGATTCTTCATTTAAGACCCTTCCACATTGTAATAGGGCTACGGTCATTAAGGCATTCCAAGATAGAAGCACTTTGTTATCTGTCTGAGGACGCGGCCGGCGGGCTCTTGCAGCCATCAATACATCACGGGCATGATTTAGCTTTTGATAAAACTGCTTATCGCTCTGCTCTGCTGCCTGCAACCATTCTTCATCTATATGTGAGGTATTGAGTATAATCTTGCCTTCCCAATTGCCTTCCGGCCGAATATCCCAATATTGCTTCAACTGCTCATCCATATCCGGAAGCAAATGCATGACTTCTTCATAGGTCCATACATAAAATTTCCCCTCCTCACCTTCACTATCGGCATCCAGCGAAGCATAAAAACCGACTCCGGACTTATTAATACTCAGCTCTCGGATACAAAATTCAATAGTCTGACGCATAGCGCTTGCATAGCGCTCTTTGGGCGCAATAGCATAAGCATCTGCCAGCAAGGTAAGCAAGAGTGCATTGTCGTAAAGCATTTTTTCAAAATGAGGCACTAACCATTCTGCGTCTGTACTATAACGTGCCAGCCCCCCGCCCAGCTGGTCGTAAATACCTCCACTGAGCATCTTATTGATACTCAATGCAACATGAGCCAGTGCCTTATCGTTGTTGGTAGCATAATAGTAATGCAGTAAAAATTGCAAACTCATAGTTTGTGGAAATTTGGGTGCCATACCAAAGCCTCCCCATTGTTCATCGGCCTGCACTAGCATATTATTGGCTATTAGCTCAAAATCATCTCTACCAAAGGGCAAATGACCATAACCGGTCTCCTGCAGATTAATATGTTGCAAATGCTGAATCAATTGTTCAGATTGAGCGGTAACGGCGTCGCGGTTTTGCTCCCAGGTGAGCCGCACCGCTTCGAGCACCTCCATCCATGATGGCCGCTGATACACCCTTTTTGGTGGGTAATAGGTACCTCCATAAAAAGGTTTACGCTCCGGAGTTACAAACATATTCAGTGGCCACCCTCCCTGACTGGTCATTGCCTGTAGCGCATCCATATACATATGGTCCACATCCGGGCGCTCTTCTCTATCAACCTTTATATTGATGAAATGCTCATTCATATATGCAGCCACTTCAGCATCTTCAAAACTCTCATGCTCCATAACATGACACCAATGGCACGCCGCATAACCAATACTTACCAGTACCGGCTTATCTTCTTTACGTGCTCTTTCAAATGCTTCATCACACCAAGGATACCAATCTACCGGGTTCCCGGCATGCTGTAAGAGGTAAGGACTAGTTTCGTATTGTAATCGGTTCATTTATCTAGATTTAATTTTTGCATTAACATATATTATATCCTGTCTGCCCGGGAATATATTTTCATTACTAAAACTGCAGTTATGCACCCGAACTATTAGGCCAATATATTTTATGAAGATAGGCTTTTTCCGACTTTGCGAGCTACCTTGGGAACAATTAGATTAGTCACTGCGCAATTAGCAGAAATTTTGTTGCAACATTACGCAATCATTAGAAGGCAAGATTTTAACCCAGATTACGCATTAGGAATTTAAAAGAAAATTATTATGGCAAATAATCCACAAAATAGTGAAAAAAGCATAATAAATTATGGTTTTTGAGCTATTGAAGTGGATTAGAAGCAAGAATAATTTTATATAAA
>DATGQB010000139.1:0-6213 GCA_035304405.1 Edaphocola sp. | reverse complement strand
CTCCTCTCTGTTATTAGTGTTTGTATGCGCTGCTGTGGGCTTTCCGTTGCTGTCCCTCACGCGGCTAGCAATGTAAAAACCAGAACCCCAAAAAGACAGGTCAAATTTCGGAGCATTATTGGCTAGAACCTTCACAGATACCCTATCTACAAGCTGGAACTACCCAGAGGCGCCCAGAGCGCTTACAGTAAGACTGTAAATATGGTTAAACCCAGATTACGCATTAGGAATTTAAAAGAAAATTATTATGGCAAATAATCCACAAAATAGTGAAAAAAGCATAATAATTATGGTTTTTGAGCTATTGAAGTGGATTAGAAGCAAGAATAATTTTATATAAAGAGTCTAATGCGTAATCTGGGTTAAATATAATAGCGGGAATGTAGCAGACTATTTATTAATTACCTTTGCATAAATAATCGGTTCCTCCTAACCGAATAGGAAGAGCTGCGCTAAATATTCAATTTAATGGATTTAAACAGTTTATATCAGAAGGCCCTAAATCTCGAGTTTCTGACGGTAGAAGAAGGTATCTTCCTCTTTGAGCATGCACCCATGACAGAGATAGCTTATGTGGCCAATGAAATCAGAAAGAAGCAGGTGCCTCATGGAAAGGTTACATGGATTATTGACCGCAACATGAACACGACAAACGTGTGTGTGGCCAACTGTAAATTCTGCAACTTTTATCGTATTCCCGGTCATAAGGAGGCGTACGTAACTGATATAGAAACCTATAAACGTAAGATTGAAGAAACCTTCAAGTATGGAGGTGAGCAATTACTGCTGCAGGGTGGCCACCATCCTGATTTGGATCTGGCCTATTATGTACAGTTATTCAAAACATTAAAAGAGTTATATCCCAACCTTAAGCTGCATGCTTTAGGACCACCGGAAGTAGCGCATATATGCAAAATATCGGGAGTAAGCCATAAAGAAGCGCTTGCCGCACTGAAGGAAGCCGGTATGGATAGTATGCCCGGGCCGGGAGCCGAAATACTGGACGATAGAGTAAGAAGGCTGATTTCTAAAGGTAAATGTAGCGCACAAGAATGGCTGGATATTATGGAAGCAGCACATCAGGTAGGATTGACCACCTCTGCTACTATGATGTTTGGTCATATAGAAACCATACGTGAACGTGTGGAACATCTGGTGAAAATACGTGATGTCCAGGCCAAAAAGCCGGCAGATGCCAAAGGCTTTATCGCCTTTATTCCTTGGACTTTCCAGGATGTGGATACGCTGCTAAAGAAAATTAGAAGAGCCAAAAATGATACTACTGCCGAAGAGTATATACGCATGATAGCCCTCAGTAGGATAATGCTGCCAAATATTAAGAATATTCAGGCCAGCTGGCTTACGGTGGGCGAGCGTGTAGGGCAGCTATGCCTGCATGCCGGTGCCAATGATTTTGGCTCTATCATGATTGAAGAAAACGTGGTGAGCGCCGCGGGGGCCCCACACAGGTTTACCGCCAGTGGTATTCAGAAGGCTATAAGAGCGGCTGGTTTTGAACCGCAGTTGCGCAATCAGCAATATGAGTTCAGGGCAATGCCCGAACTGGAAGAGCAGGTTATAAATTACTAGTTTTCATGCCCTTATTTTTTGAGCATCGAGGTGAGCACTATCACTTAATGGTATGGCATATAGTGGAGCCGGAGCATTTTTTTGAGCAGTCATTAGGCTTCGGCTCTGATAAAAAGCATCCCAAAAGAAGGCTGGAGCATCTGAGTGGCAGGTTTTTGCTGCAGCAGTTGCAGCCCACTTTTCCATTTGAGAAAATGGTAGTAAGCGCATTGGGTAAGCCAGAGCTTAGTGATGATTCTTGTCATTTTTCTATATCGCACTCCTACCCCTATGCGGCAGCCATTATGAGCAAAGACAAGTCTGTGGGTATAGATATACAAATGTATGTGCCCAAGATAGAACGCCTGCAAACTAAGTTTTTGACTGCCGAGGAACAGTTGCTTACAGCAAACAAAATCGAAAATATAACCTTGGCATGGGCGGCAAAGGAAGCTCTTTTCAAATATTACGGACTGGGCAGTGTAGACTTTAAAGCAGATATGCCCATTGAAAAAATTGAGTGGGAGCAAAACAAAGCACGCATCAGCATGCAGCTCAGTAAAACCCGTGAGGCTTGTAAACTGCATGGATGGGTAGCAGCCCAATTTGCCATGGCCTGGCTCTAGTGTGGGATACTTTATAAATTGCTAAGTTTGCCCATAAGGTGTTGCAAGCAACAAATTTTCGTTACATTTGTACAGTTTACCTATTCTTATTCTAACAAGCAATGAACATTAGGAGAGCATTACGCGACAAACCAGAAGCCCATACTTCAGCACTCAACGATGTGTTGTTTATCTTATTGTTTTTCTTTTTGATAATAGCTACGCTGGCCAACCCTAATGTGATAAAACTTACCAATCCTGTGGCTAACAACGATACCAAAGTAAAGCAAACTGTGGTGGTATCGGTAGATGCCAATCAGCAATTTTATATAGGTACGACGCCAGTGCATCCGGATTCTCTGGCCGAAGCCATACAAATGCGCCTGGCCTCTACCCAGGATGCAGAGCCCACCATTGTCATCAATGCTGATAAGCAGGCAATAGCCGATAATATTGTAAGAGTGATGCGGGCAGGGCAAAGCCTAAATGTGAAAACGGTTTTGGCTGTGCAAAAGCCGGCGGCTCAATAGTACATAAGCTCTTTTGAGATAAGCATACGAAAGCTCTAAAGGTAGTCTTTAGAGCTTTCTTTTTTGACGGCCAATGGCTGAAACCACAAGAGAGACAGTTACGGAATGCCCCCAGAAGCGCATGCGTCCAGGAGCAATGAAGTTGAACTCGAGAAAAACACAGTATATAGACAGCAGTAGCTTAGCATCTGAGCAGCACTGCCCTCAGAGAGAGTGGGACACCATACCCTGTGCAGCGGGCACAAGGGCTCAGCATGATACGCGGCGGGGCAGGCTCAATTAAGCAAATAAAAAAAGTTGAACAATAATCTTGTTCAACCTTTGAAAGTATTGAAAAACGAATAATTACAGTACAAATCCGAAAACGTAAAGTATCACGCCTGTGATACAGGTAAGTGCCATATCCCACATACCTATTCTACCCCATTTCTTATGCGTTTTGGAGAACTTGCCCGGGTGTGGGTTGTTGCCGCCAAACTTGATTAAGGATGCTATAACCAGGAAAATCCAAATAAAAGAAGTGGTGATAGACAGGAAGGTGTGGAAGTAAATCATAAAGTTGAGAAACCCCGTGCCTTCGTAGCTAGAGCCCTTTACCATCTCGAAAATGCCCCCATTCTGCTTCATGTCGTACTCGAAAAGCAAGACGACGAAAAACAAAATGATAAACATGATGAGCTGTATATTTTTGTGCACTTTGAACTTGCGCTCATGTTTTACTTTCTTGTATGAATACCATAAGAGCGGCAGGATAATAATCATGGAAAGAACCACGATATCCATTAATAAATCGCAGCGCGCACCGAACATGCTGGGCGGGAAGGAGATTTGTAGTAGATTTATAGTATGTAATTTTTTAAAAAAAACTAAATGTTTTTCAAACAACAAGCGTGTAAATGATGAGCTATTAGGAGCTTTTTGTAAATGGCTCTATTGGCAGAGAAAGTGCTGAATATGAATTGACTGAGATTATTTTTTGTTGATTTTATCGATTATGTGCGCTGCGCTTTCTTTCAGGGAAGTGCTTTTTATGGGGCAAATAATCAACATTCTGCATCACAGATGTGAAAAGCTTTGATGCGCCATGCAGAATGAGACGCCAATGCGAGAGGAGCCGGTGAGCTAATGTATTGATTTTTAATTTTAAAAAATTCGTGGGAACTTTACCACACTGTCATATAAAAGAGAACCGAAGATGGAAGAACTACAAAGTATAAGTGAATTTGGCTCCTCACCTGAGCTTATTGAAAAGCTGCAGCAATTTAGCATTAGAAAAAACTATGCTGCAGGAGAGGTGATTCTCAATGAAAATGCCAGTATACGCTCCATACCTATTGTAACCCGCGGCACGCTGAAAGTTATTCGTACTGAGGATGACGGCCGGGAGATACTACTATACTATATCAAGGCGGGTGAAAGTTGCATTATGTCTTTTCTGGGTGGTATGCATAATGAAAAAAGTGTATTACGTGCTGAAGTGGAAGATGATGCCGAAATACTGTTTTTACCCATTGAGAAAGTAAGTCTGTTTATCAAAGACTATCCGGCTTTTCTAGAATATATCTTCAAGTTGTACCATAAGCGATTTGAAGAATTGCTGGATATTATCAATGCCATAGCTTTTAAGAAAGTAGATGAGCGCTTATTGGATTTGATATACAAAAAGCATGATATGGCCGAGGGCGACACCATTTCGGTAACGCACGAGCAGCTGGCTAATGAGCTAGGAACGGCTAGAGTAGTGGTTTCGAGACTCCTGAAGCAACTGGAGGAAAAAGGCTTGATTAAATTGGGCAGGAATAAATTGACCATCTTATAAAGAGTATTACATTCAATGAAAATTAAAATTGTCTTGGCAATAATATTGTTGTTTACCTTAATGCACTTGGCATTAATCGCAAATCTCGTTCCTGCACAAATAGCTTGGGGAGGAAATTTGGAGCGCAATGCTAATTTTTATATTGCCGAAATACTTGTGCTGATGCTTAATGCCCTACTGATTTGGGTATTATTGATGAAAGCAGGACGCTTAAGGCAGTTGATTTCAGAAAAAGCAATGCGTGTGTGCTGCTCTGGTGTTATACTGTCTTATTTATACTCAATACATTGGGTAATTTGCTAGCGAATACCTGGATTGAAAAATCCTTTGCCATATTTACCCTCGCTTTAGTAATATTGTTGTGGCAAAGTAATCGACAACATAAACATTATTAACTATCGCCATTGTATGGTAACATTCAGCAACGTTTGCAATCAAACACAAGAGCAATTATTAGCCTGTTTTAATGAAGCATTTTCTGCTTATATCATTCCCCTACAACTCAGTGCGGAATTGTTTGCCTGGAAATTAAAAAGTGAAAACTTCAATCCGGAATTGTCTGTTGGTGCTTTCGACGGCGACAAGCTGGTCGGATTCATTCTGCATTGCACAGATGAGCAATTTGAAAAAGGAAGAGTGTATAATGGAGGAACGGGTGTACTTGAGGCATACAGAGGGCAGCAGATTACGCGCAAAATGTATGAATACGCCTTACCCCTCTTGAAAGACAAAGGTTATCATACAGCCTTGCTGGAGGTGATTGAAGGTAATGAACCGGCACATCAGTCCTATTTAAAGGCCGGTTTTGTGACCCAACGAGTTTTGGCCTGCTTCAAAGGGAATGTAGCGGTGAGTAAGTACCATAATGACCTGGAGGTAGAGGAAGTGCATACAGACCTATATACATTCAAGTCAATGGCTACAACAATACCTTCCTGGCAAAATGCACACCATACCCTTAATAGAGTGGCTGATACTTTGATTATTTATCAGGGAAGACTGAATGGTGAAACGGTGGCTTATCTCGTATATAATCCCATTCTGAAGCGCATACATCAGCTGGCTGTATCGCCTTCTTGCAGAAGACAAGGCATAGGTAGTGCAATGATGCATCACCTGCAGTCTAAGCATCCGGAAGTGATATCTGTTATCAATGTAGATAGCAATGACGCCGCGAGTCTGGCATTTTTGGAGCATTCGGGATTAGACCGCTCCATCAATTTATTCGAAATGGAAATGCCCATCAACTAAAGTGATTTTCTCATTTAATGCTTTTCGGCACAAGATATTGATTAGTATCTTTTGTTGGTTCATCCTCTAAGCGGGAGCTATATCATATAGCTCCCGCTTTATTTTGGAAGCAGGGCAGCGGTTCAGCACTCAGCTCAAGCGCTTGTATTTACTACTTGCCTGCTGTGAAGGAAGCACAAACGCTGTGGATGGAGTGAATGCTAATAATGGTTATGAGGGGTTCAGCATCATTTTCAGGAGGGGATTTGCCGGCATTCTTTTTGCAATCAGGAGTGCCCCAAGAGCACTCTAAAAAAAATATAAACCCAGATTACGCATTAGGAATTTAAAAGAAAATTATTATGGCAAATAATCCACAAAATAGTGAAAAAAGCATAATAAATTATGGTTTTTGAGCTATTGAAGTGGATTAGAAGCAAGAATAATTTTATATAAAGAG
>DATGQB010000138.1:0-5625 GCA_035304405.1 Edaphocola sp. | reverse complement strand
TTTTAGAATAGTGAGTATCGGTCAGGAACAAAAAAAAGCTCTCAGTCTAACAAAGGACTGAGAGCCAGATTGTTTATGGCAGAATAAACCGGTTACAACATCTTCACACTTCTTTGTACAAATTCGGTAAGCGCTTCGCCTTTGAGCAAACCATGCGACAGCAGCGCCAAATCGAAGGCCTGACGAGTCAGTTGTTCTTTCTGTTGTTCTTCTGTAGTTTCTGCAATCTTCTTAATGAGTGTATTATTACTATTGACTGTAACCTTGTAGTTATCTGGCAAGCTACCGTAGAAGCTCATCATACCGCCACCAAACTTAGACATATCCTTCATACGGCGCATATACTCATCAATAGTGATGATTACCGGCAGCTCGTCGGGGCTCATGGCAGTCACCTCTACGTTCATATTATTGTCGTTGATGGTTTTTACGAACAATTCCTTAACCTGATTTTGTTGTTCCTCAGACAGCACACTTTCATATTTGTGCTCTCGTTCGATCAGCTTGTCCATCACATCAGCATCAACACGTTTGAGTCTTGTTTTTTCCAATTTGTTTTCCAGCTGACCGATAAAATGGGTGTCGATGGGTCCATCCATTTGCAGCACATCATAGTCGAAGCGCTTTGCATTTTGGATATAAGTATTCTGAGCTGCAGGATTGTCGCTGTACAAATACACCACATCACCGTTTTTGTCGGTTTGCAATTCTTTTACCTTGGTGGCGTATTCGCTCAAGGTGAAAAATTCATTATTGGTATTTTGCAGCAGGGCGAAATCTTTAGCTTTTTCGTAGAATTTCTCTTCAGATATCATACCGTATTTAACGAATATGCTGATATCCTTCCATTTTTCTTCGAAAGACTTGCGGTCTTGCTTAAATATTTCTGCGAGCTTTTCTGCCACTTTGCGCGTAATGTATGTATTGATTTTCTTCACATTACTATCTGCTTGCAAGAAGCTTCTGGAAACGTTTAATGGAATATCCGGACTATCAATAACACCATGCAATAGCATTAAAAACTCAGGCACAATATCTTTAACTTCATCAGTAATGAAGACCTGACGACTAAAGAGCTTGATTTTGTTGCGTTGTAGTTCCAATTCATTTTTCACTTTAGGGAAGTATAGCACCCCGGTAAGTGTAAATGGATAGTCGACATTGAGATGAATCCAAAACAATGGATCTTCTGCAAATGGATACAACTCACGATAGAATTTTAGATAATCCTCATCCTTCAGTTCGGAAGGTGTTTTGGTCCAAATAGGATGAGTATTATTGATAATATTCTCTACCTCAACCTCTTTATATTTAGTTTTGTTTTCTTCATCTACGCCATCCTCTACATGCTCTGTGCGCATGCCAAACTGGATAGGGATGGGCAGGAACTGGCAATATTTTCTGAGTATGGTCTCTATTCTTGCCTCTTCCAAAAACTCTGCAGCATCCTCATTTACATGTAGTGTAATAGTAGTACCCCTTTCACTGCGACTACCCTCACTGATTTCAAAGCTGGTGCTTCCATCACATTCCCATCTTGCCGGAGCCGCTCCTTCTTGATAAGACAAAGTATCAATCACTACTTTGTCGGCCACCATAAATGCGGAGTAAAAACCCAAACCAAATTTTCCTATAATTTCATTGGCATCTTTGGCATCTTTAAATTTCTCTACAAACTCCGTTGCACCGGAAAAAGCCACCTGGTTGATATATTTCTTAATCTCCTCGGCTGTCATACCTATACCATTATCAGATATGGTAATGGTCTTAGCTTCTTTATCTACCGCTACCTGTACTTTAGGTTCCCCTATTTCACCTTTTACCTCGCCCAAAGAAGCTAATCGCTTCAGTTTCTGACAGGCATCCACACCATTTGACACTAACTCTCTAAGGAATATCTCATTATCCGAATAGAGGAATTTTTTAATTATTGGAAAGATATTCTCTGTGTGAATAGAAATAGTACCTTTTTCTTGAATCATAATTATCTGAAATTTTTCTAAAAAGGAGTGTATCAAAAACTATTCCCATACCGAAAAATGCGAAGAACTGACACAATAATCCTCCATACTCTGACAGCTTGACATTTGTGTAAAAACGCTTCACCGGAGATGGATACAAAGTAGTTAACTTCATTAACTTATGTTTACCCAAATTATCATGTTTATAGTGTAATTTCGCATCAATTATTTTATGAAACAAAAGCTCACCAGATGCCTTTTCTAAAAAAAATAGTCAAATGGTTACTCATATTTATAGGCATTATTACCATGCTACTGGGTATCTTCGCCGGATACGTATATCTAATTTCCGACACTAAAGAGCCCAATATTATCAATGAAGATAGCAGGGAACCCGGCGCTGTGAGCATCGCTAATGATAGTTTAAAAACCTTGGGGTCTAATTGGTTATTAAAGAACGACTTTGGCATGTATGAGCTCTACGTTGAGGGAGCGCCTTATGAGCGAGGACGCATAATAGGCAAACTTAGTGAGCCGCTCATTCAATATCAGGAAGTGGCCTTTACCAATCAGATAAAAAGGATGATTCCATCCCAGTCTTATCTGTCCTTCCTGAAATATGTCATCGGATTTTTGAACAGAGACCTTTCCCGGCATGTGATTCCCGAGTACCAGGCAGAGATTTACGGAATTTCCAAATCTGCTTCCGACAGTTTCAACTGGATAGGTACACCCTTTTCGAGGATACTCAACTATCACTCAGCCCATGATGTCGGCCATGCCCTGCAAAATATGATGCTGGTAGGCTGCTCGTCATTTGGTGCCTGGGGCGAAAATACCACTACCGGAAGCATGATTATAGGCCGCAATTTTGACTTCTGGGTGGGAGATGAATTTGCGCAAAACAAGATTGTACAATTTGTGGCTCCCGACTCGGGACACAAATTTGCGTATATAACCTGGGGTGGATTTGCCGGCGTAGTATCGGGCATGAACGACAAGGGGCTCACTATCACCATCAATGCGGCACCCTCTGAGGTACCTATAAATACCGCCACTCCTGTTTCGCTCCTGGCCAGAGAGATACTCCAATATGCAAAGAATATCAATGAAGCTGTAGCCATTGCCAAAAAACGCAAAGTATTTGTGAGCGAAAGCTTTCTGGTGGGGTCATCGGCAGACAAAAGAGTAGTCATCATCGAGAAGTCACCCAGTAAAATGGATGTAGTATATCCTACAACTGATTTTATCACCAGCACGAATCACTTTCAAAGCCGAGACCTAGGCAACCTACCCCGAAATATGAAAGCTAAGCGTGAGACCGCCTCTATGTATAGGCAGAAAAGGCTGGAGCAATTGTTGCATCGCTCCCGCCCTTTAGACATAGTAAAAAGTGCAGCCATCTTGCGCAATCCGTATGGGCTCAACGATAAGGATATAGGCTGGGGTAATGAAAAAGCTATCAATCAGCTGATAGCGCATCATTCTATCATTATGATGCCGGATAGCCTGCGCTTTTGGGTAAGTACTGAACCTTGGGCCTTGGGAGAATACGTCTGCTACGACCTAAATAAAGTATTCTCAATGAAAGAGATACCCCAGAGCTCGGTCGCCTCGGCTCAGATGAATATTCCTGAAGACCCTTTTGTGCAATCATCTTGCTACAGGGATTTTCTCTACTTCAGGACGATTAAAAATAATTTCACTTTCGACCACAGCAACTCGTTTGTCTTTAACCCGGATAGTTTTATGTTTTCCAATCCGTCGTATTACGACACTTATAGAATCCTGGGCGACTATTACGCAAAAAGGCAAAACCGTTCCAATGCGGAAGAAATGTATCATTTGGCATTGACAAAAGAGATTGCAACCGAAAATGAACGCCGGGCTATCCTGAAGAAATTGAAAAAGCTGAAACGCTAAGCCTGCTTTTTTGTGCTAGCTTTACAAGGAAATCGCATATTGACCTTTTTTAGAAATCATAGTTCTGCATGGGAGTTGTAAGGAAGCAAAGTATTCTCTCTTTATTGGCTACTTTTTTAGGCTTTGCTTTGGGAGCAGCCAACCAAATCTGGTATAACCAGTACCTGACTCAAGAGGAATACGGGCTTACCATGGTGTTTAGGGAGGTTTTTGTGGCCTTTAGCTATATAGCTACTTTTGGCACAGTGCTCACCTTTCATCGCTTCTACCCCCTTTACAATCATTACCTTAAGAGAGAGCGTAACGATCTGCCCTTCCTAGTGCTAGCAGCTTTCAGCCTCGGACTGGCTCTCGTAGCCACCATTCTCATAGCTTTTAAAGAGCCCATATCGGGATATTTCAGCAAAAACTCGCCTCTGTTTGTAGAGAAATACTATCTGGTGCTACCGCTCACTGCCACTTGTCTATGCACCATTTTGCTGGAAGCTTATGCATATATGCTTAAGCGTACCTTTTCTTTCAATTTAGTCAAGGAAGTTGGCTTTCGTCTATACCAAACGGTCATTGTGTTTTTGTATGGCTATAATGTGATAGATATTGACACATTCTTTTTGCTTTTCGCATTTATGTATGTGCCGGCCATCATGATAATGGCATGGATTGATTTTAGCAATCGTGGCATTAAGATAGTACCCAAAATATCCGGCCTAACCCGCAGGGTGTATAAAGTGATACTTGGATTCACAACTTTTCACTTCTCCAGTACATTGCTGGGAGTAGCCCCTGTGGCGGTAAACTCACTGCTCATTAGTAGTATCAGCCCCATGGGGCTCAGTGATAGTGCTGTGTATCTCATGGCTCGATTCTTTATGGCAGTGCTGGATGCCCCTCTGAGAAGTATTACAGGTATCAATATCGCTACCATTTCAGAAGCTT
This sequence comes from Edaphocola sp., assembly GCA_035304405.1. GTDB lineage: Bacteria > Bacteroidota > Bacteroidia > Chitinophagales > Chitinophagaceae > Edaphocola. The sequence continues at coordinate 805 of DATGQB010000138.1, read as the reverse complement.
TCCACCAAAGAGATTATACACGCGTGGGCAGGCTCTACCAGAAGACTTCTATCAACTTGCTTTTGGTGGGCATCTTCTTTTTTATACTCATTTATATTAATATCCACAATGTAGACCTCTTTTTCAAAGACAAGGACTACAGCTATTTGGGCACCCTGTTTTTGATTCTGGGCATGGGCAAGCTTTTTGAACTCTCAATGGGTATGAATGGCGCAATCATGTATTTGTCTAAGCACTGGAAAGTGGACTTCTACACTTCTTCTTTTGTAATTCTGCTCAGTATTCCTGTCAATTATTTCCTGATAAAGCAACATCCATTGATGGGTGCAGTAATAGGAGAAACTTCTATGCTCTTGCTGATTTGCATCCTGAGATTTTATTGGGTAAACAGACTCCTGCATATCAAACCCTATACTATCAAGACCCTGGGTCTAATAATCATTGGCCTTTTGACACTAGGCGTCTCACATCTGCTGCCTACCCTGGATAATTTGCTGGCAGATGTGGCCATCAAAACCATTGTAGCATCTCTGGTATTTCTAAGTGCTATTTGGTGGTATCGCCCTTCAGATGATTTTCATGAGCTGCTGGAACGAATGGTAAAACGTGTTAAAAGATAATAAGCTATGCCAATAATCTGTCCGATATATCGGCATAGCTCAATGTTAATCCCAGATTACGCATTAGGAATTTAAAAGAAAATTATTATGGCAAATAATCCACAAAATAGTGAAAAAAGCATAATAAATTATGGTTTTTGAGCTATTGAAGTGGATTAGAAGCAAGAATAATTTTATATAAAGAG
>DATGQB010000137.1:0-8773 GCA_035304405.1 Edaphocola sp. | reverse complement strand
TTGTTTCTGAGGATGATCCCGGGGCTTTAAATGCGTGGATTAAAACCGGGACCACTAACCAGAACCTCCTGTCACAAATGAAATTAACAAGTGTCTCAGATGGAACAGCAAGCGGTCAGGTTCTTGAAATTGGTGCACCATCTGGAGGAAGTCCCGCAGCCTGGAAGCAAGTAGTTTATCTGGAGCCATATCACGCATATGAGCTACGTGCCAGGGTTCGTTTGCTCAATGCGCCTAGCGATATAGAGATTCCGACAAACAAAGAAGATCAGAGTGCATGGAAGTTGCCTCGCATCAGAGTGGGGGTTCACGGAGACTCCTCCCAACAGGGAATTAATCCTCATAATCCATCACAGTGGCAAGATGTTGTGGTAGATTTTATTGTTCCATTCCATGGTCAAGTTGATTTTCACTTGCACATGGGTGATCACCTTAACAATGGAGCGTATTCAGGCATTTTCCAAGTTGACAATCTCCATCTCGTAAAGTTAACAGGTGACACCGTCACAAAGTTCGAATTTTCCAATCTGGTTGCGAACGTATACGATGGTTTCGTTGCTCAAGCAGGTGGAGAAGAAAAGGTGAGAAATTATTTTCAGCGATTAAGTATTGTTTCTGAAGATATGCGCGAGCTATCCGGCAAGAGTTTTCTAGCTCAATGCATGAAGCAGAACATATGGATTCCTAGGCATTGGTATATACAAGCTATGGGAACTTATTACAATCATATGGTTTTAAAAGACCAAGCTATTTTGACGGATAAATTTTTGGAAGAGGTATGGGGTTCGAACGATATAGTAGGAGGGTTGCTGCTTCACGAGTTAGAACATAGTTTTGATTTTGCTAATTCAGATTTTCACGCGCATCTATCACAATTGTTACAGGTCTACAGCCTGCAAAAAAATAATTTTCTTCGGAGTTATGGGGAAAGCTATCTTGCCTCTTTAGATTGGATTGCCCAGGAATACGGTACCCTGCCAATATGCTCATTAAACTCCCAATCGTTGTTGCCCAAGCTTTACGAGTTCCAAGCATTGTTAGGCGCAGATAAATGGCGGCCTTTTAAGCAGATCATGCATGATCGCTGGTCCCCCTATAAAATAGACCATGAAGGTCGGCTGTGGGCTGGCTACAAGGATTATTATGGCCAATACCTTAAGTGGTGGAGTGAGTTGGAGTCCTATACCGGTATTGATGGATGGAGTATTTTGCATTCATCTAACCAGCAGGCAACAATACAAGCTATGCTGCAGCGCATTGCTTCACCAATTGAGGCCAACCTTGACCCATCCACAATTTCAAACCAGGATGAACTCTATCTACATCAAGCTAGCAGCATCAACGCTAGTGTTGGGTATGATGTTTTGAATGTTAATGAGTTGGCAGAAGTTAACGGCCAGTGTCATTTGCACAATATATATGCTCACGCAACATCCTCTGTGACATATCGTCTGAATAAAAAGTGGATGACGTTTCATACCGATGCAATTATTAGAAATAACAGTGTTCCCGGCCGCGTTATAGCCAGGGTACTTGGGGATGGTATCGTATTATATGATTCTGGTGCGTTCACAGCACAAACATCCCCGGTAACCTCGGGTTACTTGGATGTATCTAACGTAGATAAACTAACACTTGAGTTTTTGGATGACGGTGACCCCAATAGTGACTGGAGCATGTGGGTTAATCCAATGCTGGCAAGAGGATCATCGGCATTAGATCATTTTTCAGATAGTGCTCGAGTAATAAAACATAGCGGAGGAAAGTGTGTTGCCCCTCAGTCTGGTACTAGACCATCAATGAACGAGCGAGCCGTGTTATCAGATGATTGCAGTTCCAATAATGTAAAATTTCGCCTTCTTGCTTCTGGTGCGCTAATGCACCTTGAATCCGGCGCGTGCTTGCACCCCGACCAAGGGTCTAACTTTCCCTCAAATGGTACTAACTGGGTGTTCTTTCCTGACTGCTTTTCCGGTGACAGGATACACTATGACCACATAGCGTCGGGCAGTATTCAGCATCGTTCCGGAGGTAGTTGCATACGCCCGACTGGAGGGGCCAATAATCCGGTTGCGGGGACGGAATTGGAATTCCATAGCACTTGTAATCTCTCGACGTTCACGTTCGAATAAAGCACCTAGCTTTGGAGAGGCTTGGTTAACGAGCCTCTTCAAAGTTTCTTGCCTCGTAAACTCTATAAAAGATCGTTAATTCGTCCAAGTAATCACATTGTCGTGGTGGTACACCTTATTCTTGTGCACTTTGGTTAGTGGGTTGTCAAGAATTATTCCGGGAACATCTAATTTTTTAAACTGCCACTAACAGTGGGGCGTTTGCAAGAGAATTTATTTTTCAGGCAGAGCAGGTAAATATTTTTTGTTTTTGAAGGTTAGCACGAGGTTCACCCAGTTAGCGTGGTCGAAGGAGTTTGGACCTCTAGCATTAACATGCAGAGTCAAATTCTTTATTCCGGTCAGATTAACCTCACCATGCTCCACCTGCTTTCTATTCCCGTAGATCACTTTGGATTGCCATAGTCGCTTTCCATCACCCAATATCGAAAATGATACTTCTCCGTTATTAACCCCGTCATCAATACCCACAGTAAAGTTTAGTTTATCGACGCCTTCGGGTAATATATAAACAATATTTGAGTTCGCATGGGTTCCAAGACCAAACGCATATTTTTTACCACCCAATGACAAAACCCCGTTATTGAGATTCCGATTGGTTTGTAAGCTGCCGAAGTCCTGATGCCAGCTATTGACTTTCAGTTCGGTCAACAGCATCTGATTCTCTTCGAGCTGGGGGGTGTTGAGGCGATAACTCGCGTGCAGGATAGATAAAGTAATCGCTATGGCAATGATAAGCCCGATGATAGGGAAGTACTTCATCTGCATAAACTGATAAAGCTTCATTGTGTATGACTTCAAGGGTGGCAAGATACCGGTGAAGTCAACCAGGATATAAACTAATGCAACGATAGAGAGAATTGATGCGGCGGGCCAGATCTGAGATCCATTAATGCCATGGATCATTGCAATATTCAAAGCTGTGGCCAGGGTAAGTAAAACAGCATAGATTATTCGTTTGGGATAAATAGCAGAATAAATCAGAGCAATAACAGTGGCTGGTACCAGGTAACGCTCATGCATGCCAGGCAGTAGAACGAAAAACGCTGTTGCACAGAACATAGCATAAAAAACATGCTGTCCCGCCTCCTGTAAACTATAGTCAATAGTGTTATTGCGAAACTGATACTTCATGCCATGCATAAAAGCCCAGAAACACGCAACGGCAAAAAAAAATATACCTAAATGTTTTACTGTGAATAGAGAGGCGCCGATGGTGCCTTGTTCAAAGTCAAAAAGAATGTGATTGTCGGGCCAGGTGTTCCCCGTGAGTAGCATCCACAGATTTGCGGCATTATAGGTTGTGTAAGGATATTGTCCCAATGTATCTATATAAGCCTGACGAATAATATGTTCGACACTGTCCGTCAAAGCCATGGGAAACAGAGTGAGCGCAACAACAACTAAGGAAATGATGCTGCCAATCAACGTGTTTTTAATGTCGCGGAAAAATATAATTCCGAAGACCGGAGCAAAACAAATCATCTGGAATTTAGTCAATACAGCTAGAGTAAACAGAGGCAACGTCAAATAGAGAAGGCGATTTAATAACAATAAATATAAAGCACAAACTACAAAGGTCACCGGAAATATATCTACCTGCCCCCAGATTGGTCCATTTAGCAATAATGCAGGATTTAACACTGTCAGTAACATTACCGCATGAAGTTGCGCGCCCGTTATGCTGCGATGCATGAGCAGAGAAAATATGATTCGAGTTAAAATCAGATGAGATACAATAATTGGAATTTGAGTTAAAAATTTAAACAGATTGTTAATTTCAATAGGTTGGTTCAGCAGCCCCATCATTTTTCCAACGATATAGAGCCAATGCACATACATGGGTGGATAATTGCCTGTGAAGCCTTCATAACCCTTTTCAGCAAGATGCTCAGTCCAAGAGCGCCAATATTCCATATCACCACCGTAGCTCTTCATAAAAATGCAGAAGAAGTTGACTGCAATAACCAGAACTAAGTAAGGGTTCAATAAATGGAATGGAGGATAAGAAAAAAACCTCCGGTTCTCCGTCAGGAACGGGTATTTCCGTAAAGGTAGAAATTGATGGCGAGCCTTATGATGGGCAGCATTAACTGACGACATCGCTGATCCTTGGTTGCTAATTAAATCACGGTTTATTGTTATGGTTGATCAATTCGCTGATGTGGTACTTGGGGCGTCTTTTGCTCTCGCTGTACAGCTTGCTCATGTATTCACCAATAACGCCCAGGCAAAGCAGCTGGACGCTGCCGATAAAGAGCAGTGGCAGGAGCATAGAAGCCCAGCCAGGCATGGCGTTGTCGGTAAACAATCGGGTTGCTAATACCCAAGCGAGAATACCAACGGATACGAGGCTGGATATGAGGCCTATGACCGTGATGGCACGAAGCGGAATAGCGGAAAATGCAGTAATACCATTCCATGCAAAAGATAACATTTTCCTCAAAGGATATTTACTTTCGCCTGCCTCCCTGGCTTGGCGTTGGTATTCCACTACCGACGACGGAAACCCTACTTCACGAACAATGCCACGTAAAAAGAGATTTGATTCTTCGTATTCCAGCAAGGCATTGAGGGCTCGGCGTGACATCAAACGAAAATCTGCATGATTGAATACCAGGTCAACACCCATCTTTCGCATAAGGTGATAATAACTTTCAGCGGTAAAGCGTTTGAAGAATGTATCGGTAGCACGCTCTGATCTAACGCCATAAACCACATCGTTTCCTTTCAGGTATTCATCTACCATATATTCAATATTTTGTGGATCATCCTGCAAGTCTGCATCAATGCTGACAATAATATCCTCAGTGCTTGTGCATAGACCGGCATAAAGCGCATTCTGATGTCCTTTATTGCGTGAAAGTTTTATTGCTACAACATCTTGATGCTCAATGGCTGCGGCTTTCAATAATGACCAAGTGGCATCTTTGCTGCCGTCATCAACAAAGTAAATTTTTGAAAAACTATTGATTTTGTTCTTATTGATTAGATCGCGTAGCAGTGCCTGAAGCACATCCAAGGTTTTCGGCAATATTTCTTCTTCGTTGTAACAAGGGACAACAATAGCGAGCGAAGGGGCTGGGTTGGTCATTGTTAGCTCCGGTAAATCCAAATTTTATGTAATAGAAAATTCACTGATAGCGCAAGCAGGGTTGCTCCAATTTGAGCAAATAAATAATGGGGCATAACAACCAGGAGTAATGCAAATGATGTTGAATTTATCAATAACCCGATGGTGGCTACTACAATAAATTTGGAGGCGGTTTCAAAGTGGGATTTTTCACTGGCGAAAGTGAAATAATAGTTCAATAGATAGTTCAAAATAGCGGCTATCGCAAAGGAGAGTGCTGAAGCAAAAATCTTATTAAAATGACCGAACTCTACAAAACTAAACAGCAACACGAATTGAAAAAGTGTTGCGCTTCCGCCAACTAAAACAAAACGTATCAAATGATTAAACATACAATTTGGTGAGTCTCAATGCCCATCCCTCATCTTCTAGTTATTCTTTTCGTTATTGCTCCATGAGCGACTGAAAGGGATCAAGTGATCGTAAGCCGCCACTCAGATAAGCGAGCAGAGCATACCGCAAAAGATCCATAGTGTTAAATACAGATGGAGAATTCTTGACATAATTGAGAAGGAAGTAGACGTTAGGAGGCAGAATGGCAAGTGAGGCTTCAGGCCCACTTAACCGCAGCGCGTGCCCGTTCGATATAGATATATTCAATCTGATGAGTCACTGGATGACATGCATGGCGCAGATGGTGATGATCTGTAGTAGAACCCATATATTCCCAACAGGCGCCCTCATGAATACATAAATGGTCGCCGCCATTAAGCCGATAGGTAGCCAATTCATCCCACATTTTTGGCCATTCAGGATGACTGATGTCGATATATTCCATTTGTGGTTCAATGCTCTGAGAGTTGGTATGTGCTTTATTCTGGTTTATTAATTTTCTTTGTCAAGAATATTTCCTATCCTTATGATTTTAAATGATAATTTCTATTCGAAGTGTGCGTTGCATCAATAAAATTGGATATTTTGCGAGCAGAGATTCTGTATTTGAACGCAGAATTCTATTAGTCTGAGGTCAAATTACCGTTGAGAAAACGTTCTCGATAACTAAACCTTATGATAACTAGAAGGTTGCTGTGGTTAGGTGAAATGGCGGCATCGATAAGATAGTAGAGGCCTTTATGAATATTGGACAAGCGGCGATACTCTGCAATTTAAGCGCCAAAACTATTCGTTATTACGAGGAGATAGGGCTGGTTGTACCATGTCGGCAACCGGGTAATGGCTATCGCAACTACACCGAAGCCGAGGTTGAGCAGTTAAGTTTTTTGCAGCGTGCCAGGGCGGTAGGGTTTGGGCTGGATGAATGTCGCGAGCTACTGGAATTGTTTCGCAATCCCCAGCGCCAGGCGGCTGACGTTAAACAATTGGTCGTAGAGAAGCTGCGCCAGCTCGACGAGCAGCTCACAGCACTGCAAGATATGCGAGAAACCCTCGCAGGCATGATAGAAAAATGCACGGGAGATCATGCTTCCCACTGCGCAATTATTGAGAGGCTAGCGGGCCATGTGGAGCAAGAAAAGCCATCAATGCCGTTTACCCTAATCTAATAGAGGCATCTGGCGACTGATACCTATTGATGATTAACACCGCTTCCAAACGAAGCCTTTCTTAATATTTTTTTGCGGTATGGGACAAGTTTTTACACGTTGACTGATGGGCCTTCGGGCGGATACAGTGCGGGCGCTTTAATACGAAAACTAGAATAATTAGCCGGGATTTGCATGAGCTTTCTTCGTGAGCACAAATATGTAATCACTATTTTTCTTGTCGGCAGTTTACTGCGACTGATTGGGCTGGATTCCTTGCCAGCCGGACTTAATCAGGATGAGGCCTCTGCTGGTTACGATGCCTACGCGTTATTAACTCACGGAATAGACCGCAACGGCTATCCCTATCCGGTGCATTTAGTTGCTTGGGGTAGCGGGCAAAATGCGCTGTATTCCTACCTCGCCATTCCCTTTATAGCGCTGTTTGATTTATCGGTATTTTCATTTCGTTTGCCGGCAGCTTTATTGGGCTCCTTTTCGATTTTGATCATGTACTGGATGTTTTTGCAGTTCAGTTCGCGAGCTGGTGCCCTTATTGCAGCATTTCTAGTGGCCATTAGTCCCTGGCACTTGATGATGAGTCGGTGGGGTCTTGAAGCAAATATATTTCCAACCATCGTCCTGCTGGCCGTTGCTTGCCTGTGTTATTGTCCCCGTAAATATTCTACCGTGTATGCATTTTCCTTTCTGATGGGGCTGTCATTGTATGCCTATGGGACCGCCTATCTTTTCGTCCCGTTAACGATGCTCGGTATCGGTGCATACCTGTTGATATATAAGCCGATACCCATGACCCATACTTTATCTGCCTATGTGGTAGGTGGCGTTGTCGCGGCTCCAATAGTGCTTTTTATTCTCGTGAATTTATACGAATGGGAACCAATGGTTTCGTCGGTGGGTTCCATTCCGCGTTACACGGGCACCAATCGTTTTACTGAAGTCAGTGTGCTGTCTAGTGGGGAGAAGTTCAGCCAATTAATCAGCAACCTTGAGCACGCGGGGCGAATTTTACTTTCTGATTTTCATGACGGCAGCTTTTATAACAGCATCGATGGTTATGGGTATTTGTATCATTGCAGCTTACCGTTCATTGTCATTGGATTAGTGGTGGTTGTGGCGAGATGGTTTGGACAGCGAAACTCTTTACCGTATTTCGCCATTTTGCTGTGGTTTGTTGGCGCTATTGCCGTTTGTGCGTCGCTGTCGGTTAACTTCAATCGAATGAATATCATTTTTTATCCATTGATAATATTTGCCGCTATCGGGATTGAAGCCATTCTGCAGCAGGCCAGATCGAAGCTACCTGCTTTGGCTGTGTTGATGTTATTCGTCGCGAATGCAGGTTTTTTCATCCATTACTATTTTGGTGAGTATAAGGATCGTATCGGTGAGTCATTTTTCGAATCTTTTGAAGATGCCATTAAGACAGTTCATGGCGTGGCACCTAAAGAGGAGCGGGTTTATGTGACACATAATATTAATATGGCCTATATCGCGGTGTTGTTTCATACCCGTTACGATGTGCGGGAATATCTTAAAACCCGCCAGATTCCCCACATGAACACCATGTTTCAATCCGTGTCCTCGTTTGGCCAATATACATTTGGTGATCCTCGTGCGGCGGTAAATATGGGCCATAGTTTTGTGATTAACAATAATGAGTTGCACGCGTTTCACCCATCACAATTTATTGTCCGGCAGTTCAAGTACTACAGTGCAGTATTTTCCCGTCGGCGGTATCAGGAGCAGGGGGGCGAAATCCTTCTACGCGATTAATCCGGGGTGCCTGCCGAAGGTGCCTTTGGGGCTGGTTGGTAAAGCGGGCTATACCTGGTGGGACTATTTTGGCTTTTGAGTCACGCCCGCAAGTCATGTAGAATGCGCCCCTACTTTTAACTCGACTGAACCCGCCGACCGGCCGGTAGAAGCAAAAGCCCCCTATGGAAATCAATCCTTTACTGAATACCTTGAAAGATCTCGCTGAGCGCACCCGTGTGCTTAGGGGG
>DATGQB010000136.1:0-7187 GCA_035304405.1 Edaphocola sp. | reverse complement strand
TATAATGAATGCTGCTGCTAGGGATTTAGAAATGGTCCGCAATACCGGATATGCGCTGTACCGATTGGGTAGCGATTTGTCTGATAACTTCCTCAGTGCCTACAATCTTTACTTTTTTCTTGGCTCTGGTAATGGCAGTGTAGAGTAGTTCTTTGGTTAGCAAAAGATTGTCTTTCTTTTCGGGAAGTATTATTAATACTTCATTAAACTCTGAGCCTTGGCTTTTATGTATAGTCATGGCGAAGGCAGTGTCCTGAGCCAGAATTTGGGCGGGGTTGAGTTGCAGATAATCATCCGGCCCTTTTCTGAAATAAGCGGCAATGCCCCGTGTAGTCTCTCGCAGAAGCGCCATATCGCCATTATAAACATTTTCTCTTGGCTGGTTTTTGCTCACCATTATCAACTGGTTGTGAAAGAATGGCCCTGAGGGTTTGAATACCTGTTGCACGATTTGGTTGTTGACGGCATATACACCGTTCTTACCTTCCTTCACCGCACAAAGTATGGTACTGTTGGTCATGCGCTCCAAGGCGCTATTGATTTGCTCTTCGCCTATATATCCTCCGTTTTCACGATATAAAGCCTTTGCCGCATAGTTTATGCAATTGTTTAGCGCTGTGGGTGGGAAGATAGCTACCTCTTCCTCCTCAGTCTGGTCAAAATAATATTGCAATGTTTCCTGCTCATTATTGAGGATAGCTTTACTTAACTTGCCTATGCCTCGCTCATCACTAAAACGGTGACTTTTTTGCAGCTCTATTATTCTACCGTTTAGCCTATGTTTTTCATGGCTCATGGGCAGCGCATGCAGGGCTTCCTCGCTGAGCATATCGCTCATGCGCTGCAATTGCTCCTGATGAAAAGTATTCACAGCCGGAGCCGCAGTGCATAAATCTCTGAATACAGAGCCGGCTTCTACCGAGGCCAACTGATTTTTGTCGCCCAGCAGTATTACCTTAGTTCTTTGCAGGTCTATAGCTTCAAAGAGCTTGTAAAACAGTGCCAGGTCTATCATAGAGCATTCGTCCACTATCAGTACATCTGCATCCAGCGGGCGCCTGGCATTATGTCTGAAGTGGATGCTATTGGCTTGATATCCCAGCGTACTATGAATGGTCGCCGCTTTAAGATTCGTGATTTGTTGGATTATAGATTCGTCCAACATGCACTGTCTCAGCATTTTTTCGGACTGTCTGATACTTTCTTCCATTCGAGCAGCAGCCTTCCCGGTAGGCGCACATAGCACCACTTTGCATTCGGGCTGAGCGCTAAACAGAAGTGCCAGTAGCTTGGTAATGGTTGTTGTCTTGCCGGTTCCGGGTCCGCCAGAAAGGATACTGAACTGATTCAGTAAAGCGGTGGTGCAGGCAATTTTTTGCCAATCCGGGTCCGTATTGCTATTTGTCGGAAAGAGTTGGTTCAATATAGCAGAGAGCCGGGGTAATGAATTGGCAATATTGGCGGCGATGGGTCTGTCGCACAGGTCTTTGATGCGCTGCACCAGCCGTTTTTCGTAATGAAAAAAGCGATGGAGATATAATTTTTCTCGGTGCAGTATAAATGGTAAAATTGCGCTTTCGTCGCCTACCAGCCGGTGGCCATTCAGTATTTTGGGGTTCAGCATCTCGCTTTCGCCGTCCATAGGTGCCATGTTTGCTGTGTTGAGGCATACATGGCCGGCATCCATAGCTTTGGACAATTGATAGAGCCATGGAGTCAGCGCATCCTGACTAAAGTATTGTGCAAAAGCACTATGGACATTTACATGCTCATTCATTTGAACCAATCCTAACGCTGTTACTATAAAATGAAAGGTATAATACTCGTCCCGACGCTATTTGTTGTGTTCCTTCCACAACTTGGCAAATGTCTTTTTAGGAAACACAAGTGGGGCGCGGTGGCTTCCCCAAAGCGGGGCGAAGACTTTTTCAAAAGCCTTGTTTTTCATATTGCTTGTGGGCAGGTTCATCATCAGTCGGTATGATACACCTGCTTTAAAGAGTCGCCAACTCATTTTTTCTTTCATGGGAGCATGCCCTTCATCCACATATATTGCTCGGTTTTCGAGCAGCATACTATGAATATTTATTTTCAGGGGACATACCTCTGTACAGTTGCCACAAAGACTGGAGGCAAAACTTAAATGGCCATATTCCTGCATCGATTTCAGGTGGGGAGTTATCACTGCTCCTATAGGTCCGCTATAGGTGCTGCCATAGCTGTGCCCGCCAATGTTTTTGTACACCGGACAGGCATTGAGGCATGAGCCGCAGCGAATGCAATACATGCTCTCTCGCACCTCTTTGCGCAGCAGTTTCGTTCTGCCATTGTCCAATAGTATGACGTACATTTCTTCCGGTCCATCCATTTCTCCCACCGATTTTGGTCCGAAAAAGATGGAATTATACACCGTCACCTTTTGACCAGTACCAAAGGTGGCCAGTAGTGGCCAGAATACAGACAGGTCTTTTAAAGAAGGTATGACTTTTTCAATACCTACTATAGCGATGTGTATTTTGGGAAGTGAAGTGGTGAGGCGCACATTGCCTTCATTCTCTGTAAGTGCTATGGCGCCGGCGTCGGCAATGATAAAGTTGGCTCCGGTAATACCTATATCAGCCTGTAAAAATTTATTGCGCAGTTTTTGTCTGGCCACCATGGTAAGCTCTGTGGGCGTCAGTCCAGGGTCTGTACCTAGTTTTTGGGCGAACAGCGCTGCAATATCTTCTTTGCTTTTGTGCATGGCCGGCGTCACGATATGGTAGGGCGGCTCCCCGTCCAGCTGTTGAATATACTCTCCCAAATCGGTTTCTACCGATTCTACACCAAGCTTTTCCAAAAAGTGATTCAAGCCAATTTCCTCAGTCACCATCGACTTGGATTTCACTACCAGCTTGGCCTTCACCTTGTCCACAATCTCATTAATGGCTTTCAGGGCATCCTCGGCATCTTCGGCCCATATCACTTTGCCACCACGCTCCGTAAATTTTTTTTCAAAAGTCTCTAAACTTTTGTCCAAAGATTCTATAGCCTTCCATTTGAGGTTTTTGGCTTTCTTTCGGGCAAAGTCCAGATGGCTGTATTGTAGCTTACCGTTCTCCACTGCCGCATTATACTTATCAATATTGAAAGCAATGGTTTTGCGGTGTTTATCGTCAAAGACTTTAGACTCACTTTTTGCTAAGAAATCTGCTTTTAAATCGTTCATAGTTTTGGCCACTTCAAAATAGAATACTAAGGTAGCACGAAATTGTGTAACGTCGAAAATCAGTTTGCTAAAAATGCGGTACCAGTCCCTACAATCCTTGATGGTCGGGCAATTGCTTGGAGGTTTTGATTGCTTTCGGAAGCTATGTGGTACGCTGCAGGCGCCTATTGCTATACTAGTGGTGCTAGGTTGGCTATGGCAATACAGATATTTAGTGGGCTCTGTAGGATTTTTTTCTTAGCAGGCTGTTCACATCCCCTTTGCCGATTATGAATTATCTTTGGCGATTGTTGTTGAAAAATTATATCTGTGTATGGAGTATCTAAAGAAAGTTAAATTAAGAGACTGGACCGAGTCTAAGGCTCACTCGAGCTGGCAGATTTTTAAAATCATGGCAGAATTAGTGGATGGATTTGAAAAGCTCAATAAAATAGGTCCATGTATCTCAATCTTTGGCTCGGCGCGTACTAAACCAGACAGTAAATACTATAAGCTAACCGTCGAAATTGCACACAAACTTTCTGAGATAGGATTTGGAATCATCAGCGGTGGTGGACCCGGTATAATGGAAGCGGCCAACAAAGGTGCCTTCGAAGCCGGTGGTAAGTCTGTGGGATTGAATATTTTTCTGCCTTTCGAACAGCATAATAATCCTTATATCGATTCTGACAAGAGTCTGAATTTCGACTACTTTTTCACGCGTAAACTGATGTTTACCAAATATGCCCAAGGCTTCATCATGATGCCCGGCGGCTGGGGTACCATGGATGAATTTTTTGAAATTGCCACATTGGTACAAACAGAGAAGTCTATCAATCTGCCATTAATTTGCGTGGGAAGGGAATACTGGCAAGGCCTTTTCGACTGGATGAAAACGACTATGTGTGAGGAGCATGCAAATATCAGTCCGCACGATTTAGAACTGGTAAAGCTCTTTGATACAGCTGACGAAGTAGTAAATTTCATCAACGAATTTTATTCCAACAAAAAAATTATGCCCAATTTCTAGGCTATGGACCAAAACTGGATTACTACCGAAGCAGTACACGAATATGTGTCTCAGTATAGTACGCAGGAGACAGAAGCTTTGCATGCTTTGAACCAAGAGACGCAAAATGCGGTCAGGGGAGCGCATATGCTTTCAGGCGCGTTGCAGGGTGCATTGCTGCGTATGCTTAGTCATATGGTACGCCCCAAATACATTTTGGAATTAGGTACCTATACCGGCTATTCGGCAATTTGTCTCGCAGAAGGTCTGCAAGAGGGCGGCATGCTGCATACTATTGACAATGATGCCAGCCTCAACGAGATGCGCCAAAGATATTGGGAGCAGGCTCACCTTGCAGATAAAATAACCATGCATACTGGAGCCGCTTTGGAGGTACTGCCCACACTGCAGTTACCCTTCGATTTGGTCTTTATTGATGCAGATAAGAGAAATTATATCAATTATTTTGACCTTTTAATTGATTTTTTACCTGTTGGTGCCGTAATTTTGGCGGATAATGTACTGTTTCATGGAGAAGTGCTTAAATCTGAAGCGGAACAGTCTAAAGCGGCGCGGCATATGCAGGCCTTTAATGACCATGTAAAATCTTGCCAGCGCGTACAAACGGTAATGTTGCCTATACGTGATGGCATTAGTATCATCAGAAAGGTGCATTAACCTTGGCCGCGATTGCGGGGACTATACCTTACCTTTACATTGACCCATTTTTGAGTTGACATAAATATAAAGAAAATGAGAAGCAGATTTCTAGTTACGGTATCGCTATTATGCTCCGCGCACTTATCGCAAGCGCAAAATGCCCTTGATGTGGCAGCTTATATTGAAAAGTATAAGGATTTGGCCATCGCCGAGCAAAAGCGTACAGGAGTGCCCGCAGCCATAAAGCTGGCTCAAGGTATTCATGAGTCCGCATGTGGGATGAGCGAACTGAGTAAAAATGCCAGAAATCATTTTGGTATAAAATGCAAAACTCAATGGGATGGTGCTACCTATACCTATTCTGATGATGCAAAAAACGAATGCTTCAGAATGTATGACGATGAACACAGCTCATACAGAGACCACTCAGATTTTTTGAAGAATAATAAGCGCTATGCAGTTTTATTCTCTTACGATGTGAGTGATTATAAATCCTGGGCAAAAGGTTTAAAGGCTTGTGGCTACGCTACTAATCCGAAATATGCACAGCGCATTATAGATTTGATAGAGCGCTATGACCTCAATCGCTATTCATTGCTCGCGGTAAACGAATATTTTGATGTAGGTGATGACGAAGCCTTCAGCACAGTTGCCGCTCCCACGCTCGATGCTGATATGATAGCTCAAGCTTTTATAGCCGGTATGGTTGATGAGGCTAATCCGGTTCAGGCTGTGCAGTATTACGTACTAACTGAAAAGAATGGGCTTAAAGGATTTTATGCCCGTAAAGGGGATTTGTTGCTCAATGCTGCTTATGCCAATAAAATCAGATATGCCAAACTTTTGGAGTTGAACGATTTGGCAGACGAACCCTTGCCGGATGATATGTTCATCTACCTGGAAAAAAAGAAAAAGGAGGGTAGAGAAAGCACCTATACGCTACGAGAGGGCGAAACGATGCTTGCCGTAGCACAAGAGCAAGGCATTAGACTGAAGGATTTGCTTGTGTATAATCACTTGCAGGACAATGAAGTACCAGAAGCGGGAACAGTGTTGTATCTGCGCAATCCTGCGCCTAAAAAGCCCTTGTTAAAGGCTCCATTGCTGGGCTCCGGTACTAATGACGAGTATAGCAAACCTGCAACAAAGTCAAATTACCGGGTAACGAAAACCACCAGTCCGAAAGCCTCAGCAACTGCCCCTCCAAAAGCTGAACCTAGCCCAGCAGTGGTCAAACAGGAATCGCTTAAGGTTGAAAATGTTAATCAGGTAGCTCCTGCAGCTGCTGCTAGTGCCCCAGTGCAAAAGGAAGAGTATAATATAGCACACGAACCGGCTGTAGAGGTACAAATGGAGGCCGAGCGTAAGAAAAATAAACGTGAGCGTGCGGAAGAAGCTCAGAAGGCTGCTCAGGAATCAGCTACTGTCGCGCAGGAAAAACCAGAGTCTGAAATGAGCGAACTGGACAGGCTGAAAGCAAAACTGGACAAGTCGGTGTATGGCAGTAATAATAAAAAGACCCAAAATAATAACCAACCTGTAGTTAGCTATCAGGGCCCCCAACCTAAGCAAGCAGAGTCAGCTAATGTAACCACAGATGTGGGTCCTTCTAGTAACGCAGAAGTGTATTATACCAGACCAGCCAGTGCAAGCAGTGCTAGCTCTGGCAATACCAGTACAGAGCAGCAGCATGCTATGCTAAAACGCAAAATTGAAGCCCACCAGAAGAATGCTAATAAAGCTGAGCCTGTAGTGGCCAATCGTTCCAATACCACTGTGGCTGCCGCACCGTCTCAAGCCAGCACTCAGCGCGTGCAAGCCGCTAGTAGTAGCACCCAAAATGCTTCTGCCAGCTATCATGTGGTGAAAAAAGGGGAAACGGCCTTCGCCATCGCCAAAAAATATGGCCTAACGGTGAACGAACTTATCAAGTTGAATAACCTGCCTAGCAACGGTACGGTGAAGCTTGGCCAAAAGCTCAAAGTGAAAAAGTAACCATTCTGAAATATATAGTTGCAAATGCCTCTGAATGTCTTGTTCAGGGGCATTTTTGTTTGTTGATTCAATGCTGCGGCGCAAATTACGGAAGCGGTATCATATTGTTGGATAAAGTAACCATTGTCAGTCAGAATGGTGTCAAGGCCCAGCCTGGGCCGTTGAGCGAGATGCCGCAATGGGGCAAAGGAAGGTATCAATACTATGGCTGCCTTGTGTATTGCCGGGATGATGTATGGCAGCAGTAGGCGGCAAAGCCAGATATTTTGTTTTGCTAATGTGAGCGCATTCCGGGCTTGCCCTCAGCTGCAGGGTTAATAGGCCACTATTCCCTGC
>DATGQB010000135.1:0-5410 GCA_035304405.1 Edaphocola sp. | reverse complement strand
TTTAAAAGAAAATTATTATGGCAAATAATCCACAAAATAGTGAAAAAAGCATAATAAATTATGGTTTTTGAGCTATTGAAGTGGATTAGAAGCAAGAATAATTTTATATAAAGAGTCTAATGCGTAATCTGGGTTTAACTTACTCGGCTCTTCTATATCCATGGCCATCGTTTGACTATTTGCAATGCTGCGGCGGGCGACGCTCTGATTACCGTATAAGGCTGGCATCATTGCATTTAAAGCGCTAACACTTTCTAAACCTGTAAAATAGAACATTTTTAGTGGTTCCCTTGTCTGCCCTCCCTTACATATTCGGTTTCAAACGAATCGCCGGTCAATATTAGAGCATAAAAATGGCCGCCCAAGGGGGCAGCCATGTCATTTATTTAGCAAAATGTCTACAATTAAGCGTTCCATTTTTTGCTCGCGAAGCGTTCGCTCACAACCAATTCTTTGCTTCCCGGAGTGTATTTATAGAAACCTTCACCAGATTTCACACCCAGATATCCTGCTTGTACCATATTGGCCAACAATGTTGCAGGAGCATATTTTTGATTACCGAAGCCCATATGCAACACATTCATGATAGACAGACAGGTATCCAGACCAATAAAGTCTGCTAATTGTAATGGTCCCATTGGATGAGCCATTCCTAATTTCATGATGGTATCTATCTCTTCTACACCGGCTACGCCTTCTTGCAAGCTGGTAATAGCTTCATTAATCATCGGCATCAAAATTCTGTTGGCGATAAAGCCAGGATAGTCGTTCACTACACATGGCACTTTTCCGATGAAGATTGAAAGTTCATGAATCAATTTGGTAACACTTGCTTCGGTAGCATAACCATTAATAATTTCTACCAGTTTCATTACCGGTACCGGATTCATAAAGTGCATACCTACAACTTTACCCGGACGTTTGGTGTGAGAAGCAATGCGTGTGATAGAGATAGAAGAAGTATTGCTCGCCAAAATTGCATGAGCAGGAGCCAAACGGTCAATATCCTGGAAGATACGCATTTTCAAATCAATGCTCTCTGTAGCAGCTTCTATAATCAAATCGGCATCTTTAATACCCTCTGCTAAGTCGGTAAAGGTTGTAATGTTCTCAAGCGCTTTCCCTTTAGCTTCTTCGGTAAATGAACCTTTAGTGATTTGACGGTCCATGTTTGCACTAATCTTAGCCATAGCCTTATCCAAAGCAGCTTGAGCAATATCAATCATATGAACTTTAAATCCATACTGAGAGAACACATGTACAATGCCGTTTCCCATAGTTCCGGCACCAATCACCGAAACGGTTTTAATTTCATTGATACTATTAATCGTCTTGGTTGCTTCCATAGTATCTTGTGTTAATACTTCTGACATTTGATGAATAATTTTAAAAAAAACACACAAATATAAAGGAAAAAAGTTTAGCCTGTCATAAATTTTGGCTATTGATGTATTCTGTTGCCGAGGCCCATCCGCCATAAATGATTTTTTGCGTTAACTTCGCAGCATTCATTTTCCTATTGACAGTATCGAAATTCTAGCAATAAATCATGCCGCGTTCTCATATCAAAGCGACTCATCTTACTCAGAACAAAACACTCAAAGCTGCTGCCAAAGTGGTATCGGTGATATGCCATCCGGTATTTATGCCCGTAGCCATGGCTTTCTTTCTTTACAAAATTAGTCCGGTAAGCTTCAGTAATATTCCTCAGGATAAGTTGCTCCAATGGCTAGCAGTGCTGGCACTGAATACTATTCTATTTCCGTTGATTACTGTATTCTTACTAAAAAAGTTAAATTTCATCAGCAGCATATACCTACGTACTTCCAAAGACAGAATCATCCCTCTAATAGCTACGATGATTTTCTACTTCTGGACCTATATGGTATTCAAAAATTTTACAGTGCCCACTGCAGCACCGCAAATCCTGAAGATTTTTCTTTTGGGTAATTTCTGGGGTATCATCTGCATCTTTATGGTGAATATTTTCAAAAAGGTGAGTATGCACGCTGCCGCAGCCGGAAGCATGATGGGTATTATTATCTCGTTAATGATTATGAGCAGGGTAAATCTGTTTTTTGCCCTTACCGCCTCTATTATCATCGCCGGAATTATTGGTACGGCTCGTCTGGTATTGCGTGCACACACACAGGGAGAGATTGGCCTGGGTTATTTCCTGGGAGTAGTAGCTCAGCTTTCTGCTTATTTCTACCTTACCTATCTGATAAATATTTTTGATTAGGAATGCTCTCATTCAAATGCTAATAAAATCAAACGGCAAGTAATTCACGCAGCCGCTCTTTTTCCAATAAAGACACTTACATTCGATACCTACATAGGGGGTGAATAAGCGTAAAGGCAAGGATTCTCTTTGTCTTCAAACATTATTATCTAAAAACATTTTCATATTATGGCAAACGAGTTTGCAGCCCTTATCGGACAAAAACTAAATCTCAGCACCAAACAGGTGGATGCAGTGTTGGATTTACTCAACGAAGGGGCCACTATCCCATTTATTGCGCGATACAGAAAAGACCTTACCGGCGCTCTGGACGAGGTACAAATTCAACAAATCAAAGAAGAGGCGAAATTCCAGCAGGAATTCTCCGACCGAAAGGCCTTTATCATCAAAACCATTGAAGACCAAGGCAAAATGACCGAGGAAATTATGGCACGACTGGATAAGGCCGGCTCTTTAAACGAACTCGAAGATATATACTTACCTTTCAAACCGAAGAGAAAAACAAAGGCACAAACTGCTCGTGAAAATGGTCTGGAGCCACTCGCTACCTGGCTTCTGGCTCAGGAATCAGGCGACCCTGAAGTTGAGGCTGCAAAATATCTTAATGAAAAAGTTGCTGATAGCAGTGCTGCCTTACAAGGTGCACGCGATGTCATCGCAGAAATGATAAATGAGGATGCTGATATGCGTGCCAAATTGCGCAAATTATTTGAAAAGCATGCTACAGTACAAAGCAAAGTGCTTCCCGGTCAGGAAGAAGCCGGAGCAAAGTTCAAAGATTATTTCGATTTCTCAGAACCGGTAGGAAAAATCCCTTCTCACAGAATGCTGGCTATCATGAGAGGCTTCATGGAAGGTATCTTGCGCATGACCATCGCTCCAGAAGAAGAGGATGCTCTCGATTTAATTGCTCAGTCTTATCTTAAATCTTCCAGCCCTGCCGCAGAACATGTAAAAAGAGCTATTAGAGATGCTTATCGCAGATTATTACAACCTAGCCTTGAAGCTGAATTCCGTATGGAGCTGAAGGTAAAATCTGACGAAGAGGCAATCAATGTCTTTGCGGAAAATCTGCGCCAGCTGTTGCTCTCTGCTCCACTTGGCTCTAAACGCATTTTGGCTATCGACCCCGGCTACCGCACCGGCTGTAAAGTGGTGGTTATAGACGAGAAAGGCGACTTACAGCACAATGACTTGATTTATGTACATGAAAACAATCATAAACTTGCTCAAGCTGAGGCTATTATCAAGCATTTGGTAAGCAAGTATGAGATTCAGGCTTTCGCCATCGGCGATGGTACTGCGGGGAGAGAAACCGAGCAATTTATCAAAAAACTCGGGCTTAACATTCCGGTTTTTCTGGTAAATGAAGATGGGGCTTCTGTTTATTCAGCTTCAGCTATCGCTAGAGAGGAATTCCCGGATTATGATGTTACTGTAAGGGGAGCGGTAAGTATTGGCCGCCGATTGATGGACCCCCTCGCCGAACTGGTAAAGATTGACCCAAAAAGTATCGGTGTAGGTCAATATCAACATGATGTAAACCAAACCAGACTTAAAGAGAAACTAGACCAGACAGTGGAGAGTTGTGTGAATGCGGTTGGAGTAAACGTTAATACCGCCGGCAAACATCTCCTTGCATATGTATCCGGTATTGGTGCCAGCTTGGCTGAAAATATAGTTAAGTACCGCTCCGAACACGGCCAGTTTGCCAATCGTCGCCAGCTCCTGCAAGTGCCCCGATTGGGTAATAAAGCTTTTGAACAATGTGCAGGCTTTTTACGTATCAAAGCGGGTGAGCACCCTCTGGATGCTTCAGGAGTGCATCCAGAGGCCTACCCTGTTGTAGAGCGCATGGCGGCAGACCTGAAGGTTGCGCTCGCCGACCTCATTGGCAATGAAGCGCTTATTAGCAAAATTGACATCAGTAAATACATCAGTGAGCAGTTTGGAAGGCATAGCCTGGAAGACATCATTAAAGAGCTACGCAAGCCAGGCCTCGACCCTCGCGATGAGCTGGAGCAGTTTGAATACGGCAATGTGTACAGCATCGAAGATTTACAAGTGGGCATGGAACTGCCGGGCATCGTTACCAATCTCACCCGCTTTGGCGCCTTCGTAGATATAGGTGTTAAGCAAGATGGCTTGGTGCATGTGTCTGAAATCTCGCACAACTATATTAGTGACCCCTCAGAAGCGCTTAAGCTAAATGATAAAGTGAAAGTCGTTGTTACAGAAATAGACCTGGCGCGCAAGCGCATTGCTTTGTCTATCAAGCAAGCACTACCACAACCTGCGCGAGCTGCGGGCAAAAGCAGGAAACCTAAAGTGGAGGCCGGGCACCAGAATCTGGACGATGCGCTGAGCTTCCTTAAGAGTAAATTTAAAAAATAAAAACTTATACTACAGTACTAATGACGTCTCTTTAAGCCAAAAGAGGCGTCATTTTGCTTTGAAAGATTCTTTTGGGTAATTGCTCCATCTTTGCGCTACTCTTTGCGCAACTCTTTTTACCAAAATCTATCCATTCTTCACTTTTTTTGACGCCTGTTTAAACCAAACAGAAAGCAGACGGTCAAAGCATCAAATTACATTAGAAACCTAAAAACAAATTAAGAAATGAAACGTTTAATCATATTTGGAGCATTAAGTGTAGCGCTGGCCAGCACAGCTGTTTATGCACAAGCCAACAAAACCACTCAAGGTAAACGCATGACCCGTACAGAAGCTAAAGCGAGCATTCCTCAAAGAGCCAACATGCGTGCAGACTATCTGGCCAAAGAACTTAATCTAACTGCTGCTCAGCGTCAGCAAGTATATAATATTTATGTAGAAGAGTTTGCTAATTCCGGTAAAAGAACAACGCCGGCAGCTTTCAATGAAAAACTGAGTGTGGTGCTTACTCCTCAACAACGCTCTCAATATCAAACTTTGATGGAGCAGCGAAAAAAAGCTGCCTTTGAAAAAGTGTCTGAGCGTGCTGAAACCAAACCAACAGAGCGAAGAAGAGTACAACAATAATGCAATAATTAAACCCAGATTACGCATTAGGAATTTAAAAGAAAATTATTATGGCAAATAATCCACAAAATAGTGAAAAAAGCATAATAAATTATGGTTTTTGAGCTATTGAAGTGGATTAGAAGCAAGAATAATTTTATATAAAGA
>DATGQB010000134.1:0-5249 GCA_035304405.1 Edaphocola sp. | reverse complement strand
GAATTTAAAAGAAAATTATTATGGCAAATAATCCACAAAATAGTGAAAAAAGCATAATAAATTATGGTTTTTGAGCTATTGAAGTGGATTAGAAGCAAGAATAATTTTATATAAAGAGCCTAATGCGTAATCTGGGTTAATAATCTCTCCCACATCATATTTATCCTGAGGCTACATATCGCGCGTGAGGGACAGTAAAGGAAAGCCCGCAGCAGCACGAAACAGCGTGGAGTGCTGTGAGGACTTGGAATGAATGGCCCGACCCGCCGCCGGCAGGACTAAAGGCGCGCTTGATTGTAGCCCAGACTGTCAGGATGGCCATGTAGCCGCGAGGCAAGCAGCGGCGGGGCACGCCCAACTGATTGACGAATGATTAATGAAAGTACTGGTGCTTAGGCTTCGCGCAGGTCTTTACCGGTGAGGTGAAGGAATACATCTTCCAGACTGGCTCCTTTGATTTTTTTTGGTGCGGTAAAGCCGGTGCTCAGCAGCTCGTCTATAAGCTCGTCGGGGCTGCCCTGCTTGATGATTTTGCCGCTATCTACCACCGCAACATAATCGCAAAGAATCTCCGCTTCGTCCATATAGTGTGTGGTGAGCACCACTGTAGTGCCTTGAGCCTTAAGGCGTTTGATTAAATCCCAAAGGTTGCGGCGCGCTTGAGGGTCAAGACCCGTGGTGGGCTCGTCGAGAAAAATAATCTTGGGTTGATTGATGAGTGTGGTAGCAATCGAAAAACGTTGCTTTTGGCCACCTGAAAGCTGTTTAAATTTATTATTGGCTTTGTCGAGCAGCTGCACGCTGTCTAGCAAGGCTTTGGGGTCCACTTTCATATTGTACAGACCACCAAAGAGTTCGATGACCTCACGTAGGTTCAGATTGGGGTAAAAGCCGGCCGCCTGAAGCTGTACGCCGATAATCTTCTTGATTGCATGAGCATCTTTGTCCAAATCCCAGCCATCTACTATCACCTTGCCTGAGCTTTTTTCTCTTAGGGTTTCGATGATTTCGAGTGTGGTTGTCTTGCCAGCTCCATTCGGACCCAGTAGGCCAAATATCTGCCCGGGTGCTACCTCAAAGCTGATATCGTCAACGGCCACGAAATCTCCGTATTTCTTTACAAGATTGCTCACACTGATTATAGGCTGACTCATAGCAAACAAGATTGGAATTTAATAATAGTCTGGTGATGGATGACAAAGGGCATATGTGTGAAGTGAATGAGCATATTGATGAGCATGCCCACTCACTTGAATTATTTCTTCTTAGTGGCTGTCTTTTTAGCAGTTTTGGTAGCTGTGCCGGCCGATTTTTTACTGCTTGCTTTCTTTGTTTTCTTTTCAAAAGCATCAGGTTTAATGGCCACTATCATTTGCTTCACCTCGTCCAGACTTAAGTGTTGGAGGTCTGCGGCTTCGTACTTGCTGCCATCTGCCTTTTTACCTAGCTTCAGCATTTCTTTGCCAAAGCGGATAAAAGGTCCCCAGCGACCGTTTTCGATAGCTATTTTCTCATCCGGCCATTGCTGAATGTATTTGTTCGCTTCTTTTTCCAGCTTTTTGCTTACCAGCTCGTCGATATCCGATTGGCTGAGTTGCTCAAAGTTATATGCCTTAGGGACATTGATATACAGGTCTTTATATTTGATGAAAGGACCAAAACGACCGGTGCCTTTTGTAATTGGTTCGCCTTTATAATGTCCTACAGGGGCGTCTGCCGCCTGCTTTTCTTTGATGATGCTTATGGCCACCTCGTTGGTAATCGTAAGCGGGTCTATGTGCTTGGGTACAGATATAAATTTATCGCCCCATTTTACATAAGGTCCGAAGCGGCCCGTACCTACCATTACCTCCTGGCCTTCATAATCATCCAGATTGAAAGGCAGTTTGAACAAGTCCAAAGCCTGCTCCAAGGTGATGGTTTCGATGCTCTGGTCTCTTTTTAGCGAAGCAAAGCGCGGTTTTTCATCCGTATCATCATTATGTCCGATTTGTACCATAGGGCCAAAACGGCCTAGTCTGGCGATGACCATTTTGCCGGAAACCGGGTCAATGCCCAACTCTCGCTCGCCCACCGCTCTGTCGGCATGCTCCATGGTATCGTTTACCTGGTCATGAAAAGGGCGGTAGAAATTGCCAATCATTTCATTCCAGTTTTTTTTGCCCGCCGCAATTTCGTCAAACTCGTTTTCTATTCTGGCAGTGAAGCTATAATTCATCACATCCGGAAAATGCTCCGAGAGGAAATCGGTCACAACCATTCCTAAATCGGTAGGGAATAATTTGTTTTTTTCCGCCCCCGTAATTTCCGTGGACTCTTTCTTACTGATTTGGTCATTTTGCAGGCTGAGCACCTGGTAGCGGCGTTGCACCCCATCTTTACTGGCCTTTTCTACATAATTTCTTTGCTGTATGGTACTGATGGTGGGTGCGTAGGTAGATGGGCGACCTATACCCAGTTCCTCCAGTTTTCTCACCAGACTTGCCTCGGTGTATCTCGGCGCAGGGCGGCTAAAGCGCTCAATAGCCTGCATTTGCACCAAAGGCAATACCTGTCCTTTCACCAGCGGCGGCAAAAGGCCTTCTTGGTCTTCTTCATCCTCATCATCTTTGCCCTCCATATATACTTTTAAGAAGCCGTCAAACTTTATTACCTCACCACTTGCAGTAAGATGATTATCCGGTTGGGTAGAAATATTGATTGTGGCTATAGTTTTTTCCGTAACCGCATCTGCCATTTGGCTGGCAATGGTACGCTTCCATATCAGCTCATACAGTTTTTGACCTTCTGCATAATCAATATGGCTGCGCATCATATCTGTAGGGCGTATAGCTTCGTGCGCTTCCTGAGCAGACTGATTTTTGGTTTGGTATTGTCTGCGTTTGTGATATTGAAGTCCCCACTGCTGCGCAATGGCATTTTGTGCGTTTTCCAAAGCTGTTTCGCTCAGGTTTACGCTGTCGGTACGCATGTAAGTAATGTATCCATTCTCATACAAGGTCTGCGCCAGTCGCATGGTGCGACTCACAGAGTAGCCCAGTTTACGGCTGGCTTCCTGCTGCAGGGTCGAGGTGGTGAATGGAGCCGATGGGCTTTTCTTGCCCGGTTTTACTTCAATATTTGCAATGGTATAGGTAGCGCCGATACATTTGTTTAAAAACTGTTCGGCATCCTGGCTGGTATTGAGTCTTTTGCCTTCGGCTTTGAAACTGGTATCTTTATTGTTAATGTCTTTGGCGGTGAAAAGCGCTTCTATTTTGAAACTGCTTTCGGCATTAAACTTATTGATTTCTCTTTCTCTTTCTACAATTAGTTTTACGGCTACAGATTGTACCCTGCCGGCAGACAGACTTTTACCGCTGAGTTTGCGCCATAGTACCGGCGAGATTTCGAAACCTACGATGCGGTCCAGCACGCGGCGAGCCTGCTGGGCGTTTACCAAATCCATGTTTACCGTTCTGGGGTTTTGCACCGCTTTCAGAATGGCCGGTTTAGTAATCTCATGAAATACAATACGCTTGGTGGTGCTTGGGTTCAAGCCCAGTTCTTCACACAAATGCCATGATATAGCTTCCCCTTCACGGTCCTCATCCGTTGCCAACCAAACTTCATCAGCTTTTTGGGCCAATGATTTTAGCTCCTTTACCACCTTTACTTTATCCTCAGATACCGTGTACTTTGGTCGGAATCCGTTTTCGATGTCAATACCCATTCCCTCTTTTTCGAGGTCGCGGATGTGACCAAAGCTGGATTTTACCTCAAAGTCTTTCCCCAATATTTTTTCAATTGTTTTAGCCTTTGCAGGAGACTCAACAATCAGTAAGTTTCTAGCCATATTTAACCAAATGTAGTGGGCAAAGGTATATTTAAAATTGAAAACCGACCAAATTTCAAATTTTTCCTCGCTTAAATTTTTTCATGCAAAAATTTTAAATTTTCTGAAATTTGATATATCTTTGATAGCAAAGTAATATCAAAATGCTATTTTTATGGAGAAGATTGTAAAACCAATGTCGGGGTATTTGGCCCTAGTGCTGGCGCTTGTTTGCGGCGCCTCAGGCGTGTATTGTTTCACTCGGCTTGCCAATCCTTACAATTCAGAGGCTTTGTTTGTCAGTTTAGGTTGTTTGTTGCTCTTGGCTATGATTTTTTTGCTCAAAGGATTGATGATTGTGCATCCCAATCACTCCAGGGTGCTCAACTTTTTTGGGAAATATATGGGCACGGTGAAGGATAATGGATTGTTTTTTGTGAATCCTTTATATTCGACCCATCGCATCAGTCTGCG
This sequence comes from Edaphocola sp., assembly GCA_035304405.1. GTDB lineage: Bacteria > Bacteroidota > Bacteroidia > Chitinophagales > Chitinophagaceae > Edaphocola. Next base: position 961 of record DATGQB010000134.1, on the reverse strand, counting down.
TGCCGACAATCTGCAAGGGCAAACCCTCAAGGTGAATGACAAGATGGGTAACCCTATAGAAATTGCCGCTGTAATCGTATGGCAGGTAGGCGATACCTATAAGGCGGCCTATGAGGTGAGCAACTACGCTTCTTATGTAAGCACACAGAGCGAGGCAGCTGTGCGTCACCTGGCCAATAGTTTTCCTTACGATAATCTGGAAGATGAAACAGCAGATATTACCCTTAGGGAAGGGGGCGAAACGGTCAATCATATTTTGGAAAAAGAGCTTGCAGAGCGTTTGGCTCCGGCAGGAATTGTAATTCTGGAGGCTCGTATTGCCCATCTGGCCTATGCGCCGGAGATAGCCGGTGCCATGTTGCAGCGGCAGCAGGCAGCTGCTATTGTTGCTGCAAGGGCCAAGATTGTAGAAGGTGCTGTAGGTCTGGTAGAGATGGCACTGCACAGGCTCTCTGAGAAGGATATTGTAATGTTGGATAATGAGAAGAAGGCAGCCATGGTAAGCAATCTTATGGTGGTGCTTTGTGGCGAAAAGGCTGCTACCCCAGTGGTGAATGCCGGTTCTTTGTACCAGTAAACAGGGGGATTGAAGACCTTTTTCGAAAAAATACAAATGTAATGGCTGACAAGAAGAATTTTGTGCTTCGGTTGCAAGAAGAGATGTATAAAGCACTGGAAAAATGGGCTGCAGATGAATTCAGAAGCGTAAACGGACAGATAGAATACCTGCTGAATGAGGCTTTGCGTAAGAGCGGCCGACTGCCCAAAAAATCTGAGAAGACCGAAGCCAAAAAGGATAATGATTAATGGTGTGCACCATATTTAAACCCAGATTACGCATTAGGAATTTAAAAGAAAATTATTATGGCAAATAATCCACAAAATAGTGAAAAAAGCATAATAAATTATGGTTTTTGAGCTATTGAAGTGGATTAGAAGCAAGAATAATTTTATATAAAGA
>DATGQB010000133.1:0-14286 GCA_035304405.1 Edaphocola sp. | reverse complement strand
GGGGGCTGAGCAATCTGTATCAAGTAGGCAATAATAAAGATGTGAGCAATAAGGAGCAATACTGGGTGTACCAGCCAGCAGTAGGGGTTGGATTCAGGCTGAGTCAGCTGCATGTTGACTATGCCTTTACAAGCCTGAATATGCAAGATAATCCCTTATATACTCATGTGGTATCCATTAAACTTAATTTTACTAAAAGAGTCAAAAAGGCCGAAGACGATATTCCTGCCGATGCTAATGAAAACAACAGCGAAACCAGACTTTAGCTAATAAACTTTAAATTAAAAACAAAACATCAAAAACCTAAATTACTAAACCTATTTAACTACCGAAAGAACCGTAGAATTATGAAGAAAAAACCACTTTTATTAGTCATGACTTTGCTGCTAGGTGTTTTTACATCTGCACAGTCGCATACCTTGGGAAATGAATGGATAAATTATTCCCAGAACTATTACAAATTCAAGATTGGAAAGAATGGTGTATAGAATACCATACAATCTTTTGACTTCCAATGGAATGGCTTCGGCACAAGGAAACCAATTTGCCATGTATCGTGAGGGTGTTCAGATTCCTATATATGTGACGACAACTGGAGCTTTGGGCAACAATGATTACATCGAATTTTATGCTTCAGGTGCTAATGGAGATATGGACAAAGAATTGTTCTATAGCGAAGCTGATCAGGGCAATGACCAAGTGAATATCGTTTCGGACAGTTCGGTTTATTTTTTAACCTATACTGCAACAGGGGGGAGCAACCTTCGCTTTAGCCTTCATAATAACGTATTGCCAGCAACATTACCTGCTGCGGAGCCGTTTTGTATAACCACTGTGAAGCCCAATGCAGACAACAAAGCTGCCTTTTCGTTAGGGGCCTCATTAGCTGGAGCTGGTTATAATGGTGTTTATCACGCAGGCGCTTTTGATAAAGGTGAAGGATTCACTTATCCACAGGGCTCCACAGTGACTTTGCCTTTCACAATAGAAGCTCCCTACACTCCAAGCAATCCTGTTTTGACCACTTCTATATTGTATTATGGTCGAAATTCGAACAGATATATCAGGCAACGTGTTGCCAACCAACTAGTGCATGACACCACTATAAGTGCCTATGCTTTTATAAAAAGAGCTACGCCCTTCAATGAAAGTTTTCTCGCTGCATCCACAACAGTGAAGATAGAGTCTCAATCAGACCAAGCTCATGTATATAAAGCTAACATTACATACAATCGTACATTCAATTTTGCGAACGTAAGCACATTGAATTTCGAGGTACCTAGCAACGGATTAGACCAATTGTTGAGCATTGCTGGATTGGGCGCTAGCCATGACAATATAATGGTAGATTTGACGACAAATAACCTTTATCATCTAGGCGCGCAATCCAATGTGATTCTGGACCCGGTTTCAGAGGCTCGCCAGATGTTTTTTGCACAAGATGCTGAGAATGTTACAAGCTTAAAGCCGGTTACATTTAGAGATTATACAGCTGCAGCAAATCAAGGTTCCTATATTATTCTTTCTGACGATGCATTTATTAATATTCCTGGCGGAGGGGTAGAACAATATAGAAATTATCGCAGCAGTGTAGCGGGTGGCAGTTACGATGTTGTGGTAGTATCTGCAAATGAGCTTTATGATCAGTTTGGATGGGGGTACGAGTATCATCCTTTGGCAATAAGGAGATTTTTGTCTTATGCTGATCAGAGCAGTAGCTGGGTATCGAAGCCAGAATATATGTTTATCATCGGGAAGGGTGTGAGTTACGACAAGCTTCGCAATTACATGAACATGAATCCCGCAGAAAAATTTCCGATGGTTCCGACTTTTGGTGTCCCAGGTGCGGATAACCTATTTGCAGAAATAGGAAATACAAGTATACCGCGAGTGGCCATTGGTAGGCTTTCTGCTTTTGACGACCTTGAAATACTCAATTATTTGCAAAAGGTTCAGGCTTACGAAATTGCGATAAAGACTCCCGCTGTTCCTACTTTAGAAAATACTCTTTGGAAGAAGAGAGCGCTCCATGTTGCTGGTACAACTGATGATACCTATCAGTTCGAATTCTACAATGCCCTAAATACGGCTAAAGCAATTTATGAAGACTCACTAATTGGAGGTACAGTATATACTACCCAACGTACCGCATCCTTTGTGGGGCAGGACATTGGGGCCATTTTAGACTCCATCATTGAAGGGGGTGTACAATATATCACATACTATGGTCATGCCTCAGCTTCTGGTTTTAACTATAATCTTAACAACCCTGAGCATTTGGTCTCAAGTCCGCGTTTGCCAATATTTTTAGCGTTTGGATGTGATGTAGCCAGAATATTTGAGCCTAGTAGAAGTAAAACTATAAGCGAACGTTATGTATCCTACCCTGATGGAGGATCAGTTGCTATGGTTGCAAGTACCACTATCGGTTGGACTGGCTTTTTGGCCTATTACATGGAAGGCCTTTATCTGAAATTCTGCCGTGATGAATACGGTAAAACCTTGGGCAAGCAGTACATTAGTAATATTGCCCGGATGGCAAACTATTTTGGGGGACCGGTTTTCAATAAGGCACATATGCAGAATATGTTGCTGCAAGGTGACCCTGGATTAAGCGTTTTCAGTCCGGAGAAACCAGACTACTATGTGGATGCAGACTTGGTTTCGGCGGCTTCAGAAATAGTAAATACTTTGAACGATACTGTAAGTATTAATGTTAAAGTCTATAACTTAGGAAAAGTGCTTGAGCAGCCTGTGAGCGTAGTACTTACCAAAACTAAAGAGGGAAGCAGTACTGTGCTATACTCAGATACAATAAATGTTATCGTTAGGAACCATAAAGATGTGAAGTTTGTCGTTCCCGTAGACAAAGTAAATGATAATGGTATGTTTACCTATACCATTACTTTGAATCCCGGTCAAACTATCGATGAAATAAGTTTTGATAATAACACGGCTTCTACAAATATTTTTTACGGGTTTAATAAGTTGGTGCCTACTTACCCACAAGAGTTTGCGATTGTAGGCAGCCAAAATTTAGAGTTAAAGGCAACAACAATTAACCCTTTTGGTGATGTGCAAACCTATGTCTTGGAGGTTGATACCACTGAGTTCTTTAATAGTCCCATCAAGGCCACACTAACGGTAAATGGTCTTGGAGGGGTGATTTCATGGCCTATGCCTATTACTATGCAAGATAGCACAGTATATTACTGGCGTACTGCTGTGGATGTTCCTAATTTGACAGAAATGGACTGGTCTTATAGTTCATTCATTTACCTGAACGGTATTCCTTCTGGATGGAATCAGTCTCACTACTTCCAGTATGCAAAGGATAGTTTTGATGCTTTGTCTATTACCGAGCCGGAGAGGGTATTTACAGGAATGCATTATTATAAAAGATTGATGGCAGAGTCAGGAATATATGGGCATGGAAGTGGTAACAATCAATACCTGGATATTACGCGTATATCATTCGGGACGTGCCTGCCAGCAAATATTCCGGCAGATGCTATGTTGATTGTTGTTCTGGATCCAACCACCGGGGCGACGATTGAGAATACAGGACAAGTACCAGGTGCCGTGTTTTCATCCTGTACTACCGGAGACAAAAAAGGACAATATGAATTTAGAATTGATGATACCACAGGAAGAAGACAAGCCATGGAGTTTTTGAACTCTATACCGGAGGGTTATTATATACTGGTTAAGTCAAATACAAGAAGCACTGCTACTAGTTTAACTACTTCTCAGATGTGGAAGGATGATGAGGCGTACTGGGGCCCTGGTGTGTCGTTATATCATACCTTAGTGGATTTAGGATTCCCCTACCTTGACAATATAGGGGAGAAAATACCTTACGCGGGTGTGGTTAAAAAGGGAGACACCACATTTGCGCCGCAAATGGTAGTAGGGGCTTCAGAAACTGACATGTTGGTTTTGGATGCGAGTCTGCCCTTTCAGCTGCCTCAGGGTAAGATGTATTCTACCGTAATAGGCCCTTCGAGCGAATGGCAACAGCTATTATGGAAGACAACCAGTACTGATGGTAATGATGTTGGTGACTCTACTTTGGTAATAGTGAAAGGACTAACAAGCTTGGAGGATTCAGGAGTGGTATTGTTTACTACTACCAATAGAGATACTTCTTTACAAACAATCAGTGCCAGCCAATACCCATATCTGCAGCTAGAATGGTACGCACAGGATTCTACTAATCTCACACTGCCTCAACTAGCTTATTGGCGTATTTTACACTTGTCATTACCTGAGGCTGCATTAAACCCGGCACTTGCGTATCAAGGATCTGATACGGTCGCTGCAGGTACCCCTCTGACCTTCAGTTTCGCAGTTGAAAATGTGAATAATATTCCTATGGACAGCATGAAGGTCCGTTTCAAATTGTTAAGTCTTACGGACAGCTCAACGGTGACCTTTGACCCACCGAAATTTAACCCGCTACCTGCAGGAGATACCATCATGGTTGGATTGTACGACTTGAATACTTCGGTGATGGCCGGGGAATATCTCTTGTTTGTTGAAGCTAATCCGGATGATGACCAGCCCGAGCTGTTCCATCCTAATAACTTGGGATATCTGAAGTTTTTTGTTGATAATGTTAGTTTGCCTGTTGGCTTACTCAAGTTTGAAGCCGAGAAGCAGCATGAAAAAGCATTGCTTAGCTGGGTAACTGTAAACGAAACTAATAATGCAGGATTCATGATAGAGAGAAGTGCGAACGCTAAAGTTTGGCAAAGAATAGGATTTACAGAGTCTAAAGCCGAAAATGGAAATAGTTCAAGCGCGCTGAATTGCAGTTTTGAGGATGAAAAGCCTCTAAAAGGCAAGAATTATTATCGTCTTCAACAGCTTGACAAAGATGGTAAAGTAAACTTTAGTCCGGTTCGGATGTTGGTATTCAATAGTGGTTTTGATATAGATGTACATCCTAACCCCGCCAATACTACCGTTGTGGTTAGTGGGCTTAAAGGTAACGAAAGCGTTACGGTTACAGATATGACAGGTAAGCAGGTATTCAGTGCATCAGTATCCGGCAGTGAATTGAATATCGACCTCAGCCATTTTGCCGAAGGCGTTTACAATATATCTGTGTAGGATACCAATGGGCAAATATTGCTGAATAGGAAATTGGTTAAGGTTCGCTAAAAGTATATGCTAATACCTGAAACAATTTGTTGGAAAGATAGCGTAATTTTAAAACTAAATGTATATGCGTATGTTGCGTAGTAACAGATTATTGATTTCCCTAATGATGGCATTTGCCCTCATGTTCTCAAGTATTAAATCCTCTAATGCGCAAGTATTAGGCAATGAATGGATCAACTATAACCAATTCTACTTTAAATTTAAGGTTGGAAGTCCCGGCATATATAGAATTCCATTTTCCGTCTTGCAATCTTTTGGCATGGGGTCCATCCCAGGCAATCAGTTTGCTATTTACCGCGAAGGAAGTCAGGTTCCAATTTACGTTAGTGCTCAAGGTACCTTGAGCACTAACGATTATATAGAGTTCTATGGTTCTGCTGCAAGCGGAAAAATGGATACAGAGTTGTATATACCCTCGAGCAGACAGGGTAATGATGAGATGAGCATCTTGACGGATACCGCAGTTTACTTTTTAACCTATTCGTCCAGTGGCCCACATTTGCGGTTAACACTGCAAAGTAATCTGCTGCCATCGACTCCACCCGTGGCGGAGCCGTATTGCATCACTAAAGTATATCCAAATGCAAATCCTAGAGCAGCCTTTTCTCCAGGCGAGTCTTATTACACCTCTACAGCCAGTAGTAGTGTGTATCAGTCTGGTAAGTTTGACAAGGGTGAAGGTTTTAGTTATCCTCAGTCCAGCAATGTTCAGCTGCCATTTTCGATATCGAACGCCTACAATCCTAGCGCTCCGGTGTTACATACCGTTACTCTTTTCTATAGTAAGAATAATGCTAATTATTTTAGACATCGTATCAATAATCAGATAGTCTTCGATACCACCTTGACTGCATATTCTCTTGTAGTAAAGAATATTCCTTTCAATCAATCCTATCTTCAAGCAACGACAACGGTTGCTATACAGACCAACACAGGGACGGCAAATGTGCTAAAGGCTGCATTACAGTATAATCGTAATTTTAATTTTGGTGGTGTTGGCAGCTTGGCATTCAAGGTTAATGGAAATGGTCAGACTCAAAGGTTGCAACTTGATAATCTCGATGCCAGCAAGCCGAATATTGTTGTGGATTTGACCGCCTCTAATCTGTATTACCTAGGTGCAAATAGCCATGTAATGTTGGCTCCCCTTAGCTCGGTTAGAGAACTGTTTTTTGCCGCTGATGTTAATACAATTAATAACTTACATCCAGTATCTTTTAGAGATTATACTAACCTAGCAAATCAGGGATCCTATATTATCTTGGCCGATAATCAATTTATCAATATTCCAAATGGAGGAGTGGAGCAATATGCTGCGTATCGCCGCTCTGCGCAGGGTGGAAACTACGATGTAGTGATAATCTCTGCTAATGATTTATATGATCAGTTTGGATGGGGGTATGAATATCATCCCTTGTCTATAAAGCGTTTTTTAAGATATGCCGTCTTGAATAGTAGCTGGGTTAATAAGCCGGAGTATATGTTTATCATTGGCAAGGGACTGACCTACAATAGAATAGGTGCGTACTATAACAATAGGAGCACTTACCAGTATCCTGTGGTGCCAACTTTCGGCAATCCCGGCTCAGATAATCTGTTTGCAGAGATTGGAGAAACCAACGTACCCTTTTTGGCTATTGGAAGACTCTCAGCGATGTCTAACAATGAGATTTTACAGTATCTGGAAAAAGTGAAAGCATATGAAGAGGCACAACGCGTACCCGCAGTGCCAAGTTTGGAAAATAGTTTATGGAAGAAAACTGCGTTGCATATTGCAGGTTATGATGTAAACAATCAAGCTGCATTCTATAATTCTCTGAATATTTGTAAGTCTATTATTGAGGATACATTTACTGGTGCAATAGTTCATACTACTGGTAATGCCACAACTGACATTACAGAAAGTGCTTCAGCACAAATCGATTCGCTGCTTAATGCCGGCGTCCAGTATATCACATACTATGGTCATGCTACTTCGTCCCGATTTACGTATAATCTCAACATTCCGGAAAAGGTAAATTCCAAACCTCGATTCCCCATTTTCTTTGCCTATGGGTGTGATGTGGCCAAGATTTTTGAGACCACTAATTCCAAGACGATCAGTGAGAAGTATCTAAGTGTCAGCGATGGCGGTTCGATTGCAATGATCGCTTGTACCAATTTAGGCTGGATCGGGTTCTTGGAGCCGTATATGCAAAACCTTTATAGGAAAATAGCGCGTGATGAGTATGGTAATACTATAGGTAAACAGTTCGTGAAGAACATTGAATACTTGTCTGGACTTAGTACTCATTATATGAATACTATCCAGATGCAAAATTTCCTACTCCAGGGAGATCCCGGGTTGCGAGTGTACAGTCCTGATATGCCAGACTATAATATTGAAAGTAATTTGATAACTACCAATCCCGGTATCATAAATACTACTTTGGACTCTTTTGAGATAAATGGCACTATCTATAATCTAGGTAAAGGAGTAAGAGATGAGGTATGGGTAAGGCTGAAAAAGAACAAAGTCGGTTCTACTGAAATTATATATCAGGATTCTGTCAGATTATCCATTCTTAATCAAAAATTGGTAACATTTAAGGTGCCGATAGATAAGAACAATGATGTGGGATTATTTAATTTCACCATCTCTGTAAATGAGGAGCAGAGCCCGGATGAGTTAAGCTTCGCCAACAATAAGGCTAGCATCCAGTTGTATATTGCCGAGGATAATCTTGTGCCAATTTATCCTCAGGAATTTGCGATTGTTTACGAGCAGGGGATTGAACTGAAAGCATCTACCCTTAACCCTTTTGCTCCGAGCACTCGCTATGTTATTGAGTTGGACACCACAGAATTTTTTAATAGTCCTCTCAAACAGTCACAAGTTATAACAAGTACCGGAGGATTGATTAAATGGAGGATCCCGATACAAATGACCGATAGTACAGTTTACTATTGGCGCACAGCTATTGATTCTTTAGTAAACGGTACTCGATACTGGATGAATAGCTCATTTATTTATTTGAAAAATGGGAATGATGGCTGGAATCAGTCGCACTACTTCCAGTACAAACGAGATGACTCTACTTTGCTGACAATTACGGAGGGGGAGAGAATTTTTAATGGCCAAGAATATTATCGTGAGCTTTCGGTACAATGTAGGACCTTCGGCTACGGCAGTGAAAATGACATATATTTAGATAATACTCGTTACGGGTTCGGCACCTGTATGCCTGCGAGTATGAGAGCACGGCAGGGAATTATATTTGTGGTTTTCAATCCTATCACTGCAGAGCCAATGAAGAACACGGGACAATTCCCGGGGGCGACGTTCAGTACTTGTATCAGTGGGGATAAGGCTAATCATTTTGAATTCTATGTGCATGATACCACCAATCGAAGGTATGCAATGGAGTTTCTGAATAGTGTCCCAGACGGTTATTATGTGATTTTCAAGGGGAATGTTTATGATACTGCTACACTTCTAGCATCCGCGTTAGATTGGAAGGAAGATGAGCAGTACTGGGGACAGGGTATTTCATTATACCATGCGCTTCAAAATATTGGATTCCCTAATCTGGACGAAATTCAAGGAAGGGTGCCTTTCGCCGGCCTGGCACAAAAGGGAAATGCCAGTTTCCCGGCTGTGCTTAACGTGGGAGCTTTAGAGTCAGACCTAGTCATGTTGCAAGCAAATGTCTCATTCAATACGCCTAGCGGCACTCTCTCAAGCCGCGTTATAGGCCCTGCTTCTGAATGGAAGCAATTGCTCTGGAAATACAATCACAAATTGGATACTTTGCCGCAACATGATAAAACATGGGTAAAAGTATATGGATTGAGCAGCGAAAATGCTCAGGGTGATTCGCTGATGTTGGTAACGGATACGGATGTTGACCTCTCCGGTATAAATGCGGAGAATTATCCTTACTTAAAATTACAATGGTATGCGGAGGATAGCGCTCGACTTACTTTCCCTCAGCTTGAATACTGGAGAGTGTTGTATCAGCCACTGCCCGAAGCAGCATTGAACCCGCTTGCTGGCTTCGAATTTAAAGATAGCCTGATGCAAGGTGAGGAGTTGAAGCTAAAATTTGCAATCGAGAATCTGAAAGCGCTCCCTATGGATAGTATGCTGGTACGCTATAGATTGGTGGATGCCAAAAATACCTCTGTAGTGCTGGCTGACAAGCGCTACGGCCCTCTGGCTGCATATGATACCATTATGGCAAGCTTGAGCTTTAATCCGCAGCAATATCCCGGTCAGAACTACTTGTTCATTGAGGCCAATCCGGATAATGACCAGCCTGAAGAGTATCATCCTAACAATCTGGGTTATTTGCCATTCTACGTAAAAGCTGATGCTTTTGCTCCGGTGGTAGACGTCACATTTGATGGCGTTCATATCCTCAATAATGATATTGTCTCGGCAAAGCCTTTTATTCAGGTAATGGTGCGTGATGAAAATAAATTTAGCTTTATTACGGATACCGCGAACGTAGCGCTTACATTGGTGCATCATAATGATGGCAGAGAAGAGGAAGTTATTTTTGATGGTGTGCGTTGTAGGTTTATTCCCGCCGGGCTGACAAACGATAGGAATGAGGCTAAAATCGAATTCAGACCTGAGCTCGAAGACGGCACCTACACTCTTAAGGTGAAAGCGCGCGACAACATTGGCAATGTGTTGGGTAATGTGCCTCAGCCATATCAAATAAGCTTTGAGGTAATTAATAAATCTACCATTACAAATGTGCTTAACTATCCTAATCCTTTCTCCACTTCCACTCAGTTTGTGTTCACGCTCACGGGTTCTGAGGTGCCACAGCAATTTAAGATACAAATTCTGTCTGTGACGGGTAAGGTGGTTAAGGAAATTACTAAGGCCGAACTGGGCAATATCCATATTGGCAGAAATATCACCGAGTACAGGTGGGATGGTAGAGACCAGTACGGTCAATTGTTGGGTAATGGGGTGTATCTGTATCGTGTGATTACCACTGATAGTGATGGTAATGCTATTGAAAAGCGTACCAATTCGAGTGTGGATAAATTCTTTAAGAATGACTACGGCAAGCTATATATTATGAGATAGAAGTGCTCTAGTGTATGCTTTTTCGCTCAAACGGCCCAACTTTTTAAGCTTGGGCCGTTTGGCTTTAATAATCCTGCTTTTCCCAAAGGAAGCAGCGTGATTCTGGTGCAATATGATGGGCTACAATACCATAGTATGCTTTTGGAAGCCCTAAGTGGGGAGCATACAAGGTATAGGCTGCATTAGCGTCTTGAATAAACCCAGATTACGCATTAGGAATTTAAAAGAAAATTATTATGGCAAATAATCCACAAAATAGTGAAAAAGGCATAATAAATTATGGTTTTTGAGCTATTGAAGTGGATTAAAAGCAAGAATAATTTTATATAAAGAGTCTAATGCGTAATCTGGGATAACATAATGCTGCTTAAGTGCAGGCCCGCAAGGGTCTGAAGTGCTGCACGCGCGCATTGAGGCCGTAATGTCTTACTCAGATGTGCTCGCTGCAAATGGAAATAATTTCGGTACTCATTTCCTAAAATGGCTACCGGGTCTTGTGGCGGACTGGATATCAATCTCATCAAGCTTCAGGCATGGAATAGTGGCAGGCCGAACCACAAATCTATACAGTAGGCAGTTTTGACCTTATGTGCTGTATAAACCAAAATGCTCATGCTTTCAACAAGCATGAGCATTTTCATGATTCAATTATAACCTATGAAGCGTTTTACATTAAACGTTCACCTGACGCAAAGCCTCACGTTGTGCCTGCACCCTTGGGTCGTTGATATAATCGTCAAAGCTCATTTCTTTGTCGAGCATACCGTTTGGAGATATTTCTATAATACGATTGGCCACCGTTTGGGTCAATTCATGGTCACGAGAGGTAAATATAATGGTACCTCTAAAGTCTTTCATGCCATTATTAAGCGCCGTAATGGATTCCAAATCAAGGTGGTTGGTTGGTTCGTCAAACATGAGCACATTGCCTTTGGTCATCATCATTCTGCTCAGCATACATCTTACCTTTTCACCTCCGGATAATACGGTACATTTTTTCAAAGTTTCCTCGCCTGAGAAGAGCATTCTACCTAGGAAGCCTCTAATAAATGTTTCGTCTTTTTCTTCAGAATATTGGCGAAGCCAGTCGATAAGGTTCAAATCTACATTCTCAAAATACTCTGTATTATCTGCAGGAAGATAAGCCGGCGTGACGGTTACCCCCCAGCGGAATGACCCTTCAAAGTCGGTGTCCTCCCCGGAAATGATTTTGTAAAAGGCTGTAGTAGCCAGTGAATTGTCGGAGATTACGGTTAATTTCTGACCACGCTTCATATCGAAGGTAAGGTCTTTAAAGAGGTATTCCCCATTCACTTTTTTACCCAGACCGTTCACCTCCAAAATCTGATCACCTGCTTCTCTCACTTGATTATTGAAGAGGATAGCGGGGTACTTTCTGGTCGAAGCCACCATATCTTCCAGTTTAATCTTATCCAAAGCTTTCTTACGAGAAGTAGCTTGTTTGGATTTGGATGCATTTGCGGCAAAGCGGGCAATAAACTCTTTAAGTTCCGCGATTTTCTCTTCTGCCTTTTTATTGGCTTCGGTGCGTTGTTTGAGCAAGAGTTGGCTCGATTCATACCAGAAAGAGTAGTTTCCGGTAAAAATAGTAATCTTGCTAAAGTCTATATCTGCAATATGCGTACACACTGCATCTAAAAAGTGACGGTCGTGCGATACTACCAATACTATTTTGTCATAGTCGGCCAGGAAGTTTTCCAACCAGGTAATGGTTTGCAGGTCTAGGTCGTTGGTAGGCTCATCGAGCAGGAGTATGTCCGGGTTGCCAAACAGTGCTTGTGCTAAGAGCACTCTTACTTTTTCGTTACCATCCAAGTCTTTGATATACTTGTAGTGCTTGTCTTCTGTCACGCCCAGGTTGCTGAGCAAAGTCGCCGCATCACTTTCGGCGGTCCAGCCATTCATCTCTGCAAATATTCCTTCAAGCTCTCCCGCACGCAATCCATCTTCTTCTGTAAAATCCTCTTTTGCATACAAGGCGTCTTTTTCCTCCATAATTCTGAACAGCTCCTGATTGCCCATCATTACGGTTTGCAATACCTGAGTGTCATTATATTTATGGTGGTCTTGCTTCAATACGCTCATGCGCATGCCTTTGGAGATTTCTACTCTTCCAGATGTAGGCTCTATTTCTCCAGAAAGAATCTTCAAAAAGGTAGATTTCCCGGCACCGTTAGCACCGATAATACCGTAGCAGTTTCCCTCTGTAAATTTAATGTTTACATCTTCAAACAGCACACGCTTCCCATATCGAAGGGATAAATTACTTACATTAATCATTTTGGCTCAAAAATTTGAGTCGCAAAGGTACGACTTAAATCGCTCACCTTAAAATTAATTGCCATCGATGCAATGCATCGGATGACATCTGCCTATAATTTAGCATTTTCTTGTATCGTATTTCTGTCGCTGCCTATTTGGGCTCCTTTTTTGCCTCTATGTCGCAGTGTATGGCAACTTTCATTTTTTTAAAACTTCTGCCAAAATTGTTCTGCTTAATTCAGATTCGGTGGTATTGTACTGTTTAAGGCATAGAGCCTTAATGCTTTGAACATTATGTTTTGTTTTGCATTATCCTTGCCTGGGACTCAGCCTATCGCTGGTGTCAAATATGCCATACAAATTCTACTTTTGCCAGCATTTTTAAAATGGATTTTGGCATTGGATAGAGATTTTACAAGTCAAAGGCCCCGGCCTTTTCAGTTGCTTATTAGTATTTTGGTTGTTTTCTGGGTGGCCAGCAACCTGCGAGCTCCCATTTCTGCGGTTGGTCCGGTTATAGGGGCCATTATCGACTCACTGCATTTGTCCAACTTTGAGAGCAGTCTCATCACCTCCATCCCTTTGGTTATGTTTGCTGCTTGTAGCGCCTTGGTGAGCAAGTTTGCTGCGGGCAAAGATTTGGGCAAGGTATTGATACTGGGCTTACTCGTTTTGGGCTTAGGTCTTGTGCTCAGGGTATGGGGCAGCTTTTTTGCGCTTATGCTAGGCTCCGTGTTGGTGGGCACAGGAATCTGTGTGGGCAATGTGCTGCTGCCAGGCTACATCAAAAGCAATGTGCCTCAGTATTTGGGTATGCTCACAGGCCTCTTTGCCGTAGCAATGAATCTCACTGCAGCTATCGCATCGGGTTACAGCATTCGCATTGGCGAGTGGACGCACATGGGCTGGCGAGGCTCGCTTGGTGTTTGGATAGTTTTTATTCTCGTAGCACTGGTCGTGTTGTGTATAGATTTGCTTTTTCAGAAGCGCAAAGGTACTGCCGGGGCTATGCAGCCCCAGGATAGTGGCGCCTCCATTTTTGGTTCTCGTCAGGCGTGGAATATAAGCTGCTATATGGGCCTGCAGTCAATTGTGTATTATAGCATAGTATCATGGCTGCCCACGGTACTTATAGCTTATGGTATGCCCGAGGCAGAGACAGGCTGGGTCTTATTTACCTTTCAGATGGCTACCATTCCGCTTACTTTTATCGGGCCTATGATTGCCAATAAAATGAAGCATCAGCGGCCGCTTATTGTTTTCATAATTGTGCTCATGGCACTTAGCCTGGTCCTGCTGGCATGCGCTCGTCTGGATTATGTATATATTGCTGCTACACTTTTGGGTATTTCCAATGGCTTGGCCTTCAGTCTCTGCCTGCTGTTTTTTTCTATTCGTACCCGCAATACAAGTCAGGCTATCAGGCTTTCGGGTATGTCACAGTCTATAGGCTATTTAGTGGCGGCTTTCGGACCTCCGGTGTTTGGCAGCCTGCACCAATGGGATGCAAGTTGGTCTAGTTCATTCTGCTTTTTATTACTTTGCGTGGCCCTCCTGGCCTACTTTGGCTGGCATGCGGCCGGCAATAAGTATGTGTAGCTACTAGATATTTTATCCCAGATTACGCATTAGACTCTTTATATAAAATTATTCTTGCTTCTAATCCACTTCAATAGCTCAAAAACCATAATTTATTATGCTTTTTTCACTATTTTGTGGATTATTTGCCATAATAATTTTCTTTTAAATTC
>DATGQB010000132.1:0-2001 GCA_035304405.1 Edaphocola sp. | reverse complement strand
ATTTAAAAGAAAATTATTATGGCAAATAATCCACAAAATAGTGAAAAAAGCATAATAAATTATGGTTTTTGAGCTATTGAAGTGGATTAGAAGCAAGAATAATTTTATATAAAGAGTCTAATGCGTAATCTGGGTTTAACCCCATGGTATAGCCTTTAGGCCCGTTGCGACACGGACAGAAGCTCTGCATGGCTCAGCGTTTCGGCAGGGGACGGATTTGTCTATGCTTTTCGATGTGAGACATGCTCCATGATAAATATCCCACTCTTTTTGCCCCTCTTACTCGTATTTAATATGCTTAATTTTGGGCTTGATTTAAAACTAAAGGAGATGTTTTTTAAGATTCAAAAAAATGCCAAGGGCCATATTGTGGCGATAATCGACCAAAAGGAACAGCTACAGCAGCTGCAATTGGAAAAGCACGAGCTGGAATATGTGTATACTGCCCTCAAAAATGACCAAAACCCCATATCACTCAATAGGTATAGTCATCACTTGTTCGTTGTTAAGGCTACAGTGCCTCCTCACTGGGAGGCTGATGAGCAGTTGCGCAAGAAGGGAGCAGAGCTGTGTAAAACACTCAACAGTCTGAAGCTGGAGCAAATATACATTCACAATCTGTCTGAGCATAAAAAGGCGGCATACCTGCTGGCCGAGGGGCTGGCACTGGCCAATTATCAGTTTTTAAAATATAAATCGGATGCTAAGAAGCTAAAAAATTCGCTTAGCGATATCCTGTTTAGTCAGAAAAGTATCACTACCAAGGAGCTCAAAGAGCTAGAAGTAGTGGTAGCAGCAGTATATAAGTCTAGAGACCTTATTAATGAGCCTTTGCAATACCTTACCGCAGAGCAGCTGGCAAAAGATATTCAGTCTATTGGTAAAGAAGGCGGCTTCAAGGTGCAAGTCTTAGGTCAGGCCAAAATAGAGCAGCTCAAGATGGGTGGTATACTGGCGGTAAATCGTGGTAGTTTGTTGCCGGCCACCTTTACCATTATGGAGCATCGTCCTGTAAAGGCGGTCAATAAAGAGCCCATTGTCTTAGTGGGCAAAGGGGTAGTGTACGACACCGGCGGTTTGAGCCTCAAACCCACCCCCAATTCTATGGATAGGATGAAGAGCGATATGAGTGGTGCTGCAGTGGTTACCGGTATCATGTATGCCGTGGCTATGCTCGATTTGCCCCTGCATATTATTGCGCTGGTGCCTGCTGCAGAAAACCGCCCGGGTGGCAATGCTTATGTGCCGGGCGATGTTATTACCATGTATGACGGCACTACGGTAGAAGTGCTCAATACTGATGCCGAAGGCAGGCTGCTGCTTGCAGACGCCCTGCATTACGCAAAAAAATACAGACCCGAACTGGTGATGGATTTTGCAACGCTTACCGGCGCTGCGGCCAATGCCTTTGGCGATGTGGCTATTTGCACCATGGGTACGGCTTCCGAGGCGGTCAAAGCGCAATTGAAAGAGAGTGGCTTCCGCCAGTTTGAAAAGCTGATAGAGCTGCCGCTTTGGCAGGAGTATGGCAAGCTAATCGCGTCTGACATTGCCGATTTGAAAAATGTAGGTGGTCCCGTAGGTGGAGCTATTACCGCAGGCAAGTTTTTAGAGCATTTTGTTGATTATCCTTGGATGCATTTCGATATTGCGGGCGTGAGCCACCATATCAGTGCCAAAGATTACCGTCCCGCAGGTGGTGTGGCTATGGGGGTGCGTATGGCGCTTGATTTCTTCATGCATTATGTCAAAGGTTAATGCTCCCACCATCAAAATATACTTTCGGTAGCCGAACTTGTCCTTAGGTTCGGCTTTTTTGCTCCGCTATCCCCAGCATCTGCTCTGGTCGCTTTTTGCGTCTTGTTTTATCCCAGATTACGCATTAGGAATTTAAAAGAAAATTATTATGGCAAATAATCCACAAAATAGTGAAAAAAGCATAATAAATTATGGTTTTTGAGCTATTGAAGTGGATTAGAAGCAAGAATAATTTTATATAAA
>DATGQB010000131.1:0-6289 GCA_035304405.1 Edaphocola sp. | reverse complement strand
TAGACTCTTTATATAAAATTATTCTTGCTTCTAAGCCACTTCAATAGCTCAAAAACCATAATTTATTATGCTTTTTTCACTATTTTGTGGATTATTTGCCATAATAATTTTCTTTTAAATTCCTAATGCGTAATCTGGGTTTAATTTAGAATAGCAAGCAAGTTATATTTTGCTAAACTTTAGAGCTTTCCATGGTCGATAGACCTGGAAAGCACTTTATCTTTGTAGCTCATATAAGAAGCAATAATATGAAAATCGTAATAGTGGGTGGGGGCTTTGCCGGTGTCAATCTAGCTAAATCGCTGGCAGGCAAGCCGGGCATGGAGATTATTTTGGTAGATGAAAATAACTATCATTTCTTTCCTCCTTTGATTTATCAGGTGGCTTCTGCTTTCATTGAACCTTCAAACATTAGTTTGCCTTTCCGACGGATGTTTCAGTACAAGGAGAACATTCGTTTTTTTAACGCACGTTTCGAATCTGTAGTGCCAGAGCAGCAATATATCACTACCGATAAAGGTAATTTACACTATGATAAGCTGGTGCTGGCCATGGGTACAGAGACCAATTATTTCGGGATGGAAAACGTAGCTAAAAATGCTATGGTGCTAAAAACGATTAATGAAGCTTTGAATATTCGCAATACGCTGCTGCTGCGTTTAGAAGAGGCCGCTCGCTGCACAGATGAGCAGGAAAGAGAGCGCCTGCTAACGATAGTGGTTTCTGGTGGTGGTCCTACCGGAGTAGAAATTGCGGGCATGATGGCGGAAATGGGAAAGTATATCATGGACAAAGACTATCCCGAATTGGTTTCTGTAAAAAAGCGCATTGTCTTGGTAGATGCCGGACCCACATTATTGGGCCCCATGAGTTCTAAGTCTCAGGCAGAAGCACTAAAGCAGTTGCGCAAACTTGGCGTTACCATAAAGCTAAACCTTGCCGTAAAAGACTTCAAAGATGATATAGTGTATTTCTCTGATGGCAGCACAATTGCTACTCCCAATCTGATTTGGGTGTCGGGGGTTATAGCCAAGGAGGTACCCGGATTGCCGGCAGAGTCAATAGGCCGGGGTAGAAGAATATTAGTGGATGCCTATAATCAAGTCCAGAATGTAGCCAATGTATTTGCTATCGGCGATATCTGTTTGATGCAGGGCGACGAAGCATTTCCTAACGGACATCCGCAGGTGGCGCAACCTGCCATACAGCAGGGTAAATTATTGGCCAAGAACTTCTTGAGTCTGCAGAAGGGTGCTGCGCTCCAGCCTTTCCGTTATAAGGACAAGGGTAGCATGGCCATTATTTCCAAATTTAATGCCGTGGTAGACTTGCCCAAGGGCTTTATGAAAGGCATGCTGGCATGGTTTACATGGTTGTTTATACACATCCTGCCCATAGCAGGATTCCGAAACAGGGTAAAACTTTTCTTTACATGGATGTGGAGTTTTATTACCAATGACCCCACCATCCGTCTCATTATCAAAAGCAAACCACCTAAAGAAGAAGTGCTCAATTAGCACCGCTTTGCTTTAGGTGGCATTGCTACCCATATAAATAACAGGTATTTATTATTGTTTAAAAAGATTAATCGAGACTGTGGCCAGCTCAGAGTCGGGGAATCTTCTTACCATTCTTGGCTCCGCCTGTAAGCCCACCTCCGCGCATACTTTATTAAATACATCCAGCTCTACAATATACTGGTCCGAAAATCCATGCGTGGCATCATAAGCCGTAGCGGCGGTCTTACCAAGATTAGCAGCAGTAAGCGCGGGTGCAATGGTATGGAGCTCTATCAGCAGTAAGCCATGCTTATGCACATATGGCTTCCACTTTTCCAAATGTTGTTTCAGACTGGCTTCTACTTCATTATTAGCAAGCCTTTGTCCTCTAAAAGCAAAAGCTCCTGTGGAAGTGGAAAGACTGCCCTTAGCATCAGTCGGCTCCCATATTCTGTTGTGGTCCAGGAAGCTACGCATATTCAACAAGGAAGACAGGTCTATCTTATATACCTCTTTCAGCTCTGCTGCCAGCGTATCGGGGTCACCGATATCTCCCCAAATCACTTTGGCCCATATTTCATGTTTTACCAGGTTGGCGCGCGTGGCTTTGAGCGCCGCTTGGTTATAGTCTGCACCTACAAGAAATAGGGGATGCTCCTCCAGCATTTTACCCCTTAAGGTAAAGCGCTCTATAATTTCATATAGATGCTGCAATAGCGCACCATTTCCACAGCCCATATCCAGAATGCCCTTGGGTTGCTCCTCAATGGGTCGGTTAAAAATCTCAATGATAAGTTCGTCGATAACTTTAAAATAAGTATGATGCGCTCCGCCACTGCCCCAGACGTTCATGGCTCTATCCACATGTCGCTCCTCTTCTCCTTGACCCAGATTGCGAATAGCCGCAGCATCACCAAAGATTAATTCCTCCAGCGCAGCAAACATGGGCAGGTAAGAAACCGTAACACCATAAGAAGCAGCTCTTTTAGCGAAAAACAAACCTTGTTCGGTAAATTCATAAAAGCCTTTATTCTCACGAAACCAAGCCATTTGGGCCAAACCATCCAATACCTTACCAAAATATTCCGGATTCTTATGAAATTCATCTGCTGAAAAACGAGATTGCATGAAGTAGTTATGAAAAAGTCCGGACATGCCTAGCCGAACTATTACCGGACCAATAAGGCAACCCTCAATATGCTTCTGCACTTGATAGCGAATGTCTTGCTCATCTATATCTTCGAGCAACCATTCTTTATATTGCTGAAATAATTGCCACCAATGCTGGCAAATTCCATCAGAAACCTGCGCGCTTCGAATTGTCTCTTCTGCAGTTATGAAAGCATTCAAATCCTGATAGACTTCTTGAAATTCAAGCAATTTTTCGAAACGGTCACTAAGTGAAATACTTACCTTGTTTTGATTATTATCAACAGTATAATTAAGAAAACCTTGTGAAGCCAGTACCCGCAATGCCACGTTTAGGTATCCGGCATTGGCACTTATACTGCTGCTAAACTCGTCGATATCAAACTTCTCAGTCTTTAGTATAGCATCCAAAGTATTGTGCTTGGCCAGCACAGCCACTACGGGTGCCATTACAATACCATCAAGGTGTCTGAATATCGAAGCTCTAAGTTTGCTCTTATCCATATAGGGTTATTTTTCAGAGACTAAGCTACAGCAATATTAACAGATAACGAAACAGACGATTCTTAAATTTTACCCAAATTACTACAAACCATGCCATTTCTAAAGCAAAGTAGGGAAGTGCGCCACATGAAGCAGAGGGAATAAAAGCCGAGCATTTTCAGCAGCCATGCGCCCCCAAAAAAGACGCTGGACAATCAGGGTCTGTAATCGATTATTCTTAATTGTTTTCTGGAGTTATTGGGGAATTGAAGCGGCAATAATGCTTCTGCATTGGTTAACTCCAGCTCTGGCACTACCCGAATACGGGCTTTGAATGCCTCCTTTAAAGAACCTATGAGCTCCGCCGCATTAGGTGCATTTGTAACCAGTTGAATACGAAGTTCGTCTTGAAGTTCGCTATTTTGATGAATGCCGATAAGATAGTTTTCGATCCAAGCCTCATTGTCCAGCAAAGCAAAGATAGCACTAGGGTACACCGAGGTTCCTTTATATTTGATGAGTTGCTGTTTTCTTCCCAATACAGAGCCCAGTCGGAGCGAGGTTCTACCACAGGCACAGGCCGCTGTGGTATGCTTACATAAATCACCTGTTCTATATCGCAGCAAGGGCATGCCTTCCACGCCAAGAGTGGTGATGGTCACTTCACCGATTGCTCCTTCCTGCACAGCATTACCGTGTTCATCCAGCAATTCTACAATGATGAGTTCAGGATTGGCATGTAATCCCGCCTCGTGACCACAGGCCGTAAATGCCGTTTGCATTTCGGTGGAAGCATAGGTGCTGTAAAGGTCTATATCCCAGTCTTTGATGATGCGCTGCCATAAAATACTTTTGTTCCAATCTGCATCATACATACTCTCTCCAATAGCCAGTACCTTTTTTACGGGCAGACTGTTGGGTGCTATTCCTTGCGCTTTGGCCTCGGCTATGAGTTTGAGCAGAAAGGATGGCACCGCCACCAGGGCAGTAACGTTGAGCCTTTGCATAATTTCCAATTGCTGCGCTACCTGTCCGGGGCCTACCCGCACGCTACTGATGCCTTTGGCTCTTGCGCCCTGATAATAGGCCATACCCGCCATAAATTGCTTGTCTAAGGTAAGCAGCAGTTGGATAGTATCATTTTGATTCAGTCCCATGAATTCAAAAGAGCAAGCCTCATTGTACGCTAAGCGTTGCAGGTCATTTTCTGTGAGCGCAATCGTTACCGGCTTGCCCAGAGTGCCGGATGTAGCGGTGTATTCCCTCACTTCTGAAGGCGGCACGCATAAGAAATCCATATTGCGCCTCTGCAAGTCATCCTTGCTCGTAGTAGGAATCTCATGCAGTGATACGCGCGCAATATCTATACTATGCCGCTCAAAAAGTTCTTTGTAAAAATGAGAGCGTGCAGCCAGATATCGAAGCAGCTCACGCAGTGCCTGCTCCTGATACACCTTCTGTTCTTGGGCTGTGGCAAAAGCCAGTGTAGGGTTATTTTGCATCTGTTTCATTACCCATCATCAGGTAAGCTTTTATAAATCCATCCAATTCACCATCCATTACCACCTGCACATTTCCTACTTCATAATCGGTACGATGGTCTTTAATCATTTTATAGGGGTGGAATACATAGGAGCGTATTTGCGAGCCCCATTCAATTTTCTTCTTATTGGCGTTCGCCTCATTTTTCAGGGCTTCGCGTTTCCGCAATTCTTCTTCATACAGGCGGCTTTTGAGCATTTGCATAGCCTTTTCCCTATTGGCTAGCTGACTTCTCTCGGTTTGACAAACCACCACAATACCCGTAGGAATATGGGTAAGCATAACTTTAGTCTCCACCTTATTCACGTTTTGTCCGCCTGCACCGCCACTACGTGCCGTTTCCATTTTCACATCAGCGTCAGCAATTTCGATATTAATGCTGTCGTCTACCAATGGATATACAAACACCGATGCAAAAGATGTATGCCTGCGGGCATTACTATCAAAAGGGCTGATACGCACCAGGCGATGAACGCCACTTTCGCCCTTGAGCAAGCCATAAGCAAACTCCCCATCAAACTGCAGGGTAGCCGTTTTGATACCTGCTCCATCGCCCCATTGCCAGTCCACCTCTGTCACCTTCCAGCCTTGTTTTTGACCGTACATGCGATACATACGGGCCAGCATCTCTGCCCAATCCTGGCTTTCCGTGCCACCAGCTCCGGCATTAATTTGTACGATTGCCGTTAGTTCGTCTTCGGGTTCGTTCAATGTGGATTTAAACTCCACCTCATCCAAGGCCTGAATAGCGGCTTCATAGGCCTGCTTCAGCTCTTCTTCGCTTGCTTCACCCTCCTTCCAGAAATCAAACAAAACAGCGAAATCTTCTACTGCATCTCTGGTTTGATTAAAGAGGTTTACCCAATATTTATTGATTTTTATTTCTTTAAGAATACTTGTGGCACGAGCATCATCGTCCCAAAATCCGGGAGAAGTAGAAAGTTGAAAATCGCTTTCTGCCTTGGCCTCTCTGTCTGCAACCTTTAGAAATTGGTATAAATGCGCCAGGCGCGCACGCATGGTCTTTAGTTGGTCTGCTGTCATCCGATATGGAAAATTAGGTAGGCAAAAGTAACGAATTTGAGCCTAAAAGTGCTCATCACCGACCATGCATGCAGTATTGTTTGATGGGCGCGAGGGGCAGCACGGGCAACCCACAGCAGTGCAGACCTGGCGCCAAACCAGAAATCTAAACCGATAGCATTGCAAGCAGAAGCATTAAAGGTGCCACATACCTAGAGGCTGCACTGCGAGGACTTGCAGCACAACCTTCGCCTTATAGCAACTAAATGTTACTATAAGACGAAGGTTGCGAACGCAGTTCACCCGACCCGCCGCGCCTCCGGAAGCTCTGTTGCCGCTGACCGTTTCGAAACTCATCATGCCCGCCACATAGCCCCACAGATGAAGGCGCGGCGGGGCGCGCAAAAAAAATAAAATACATACAATAAAGGCTATAGCAATATGCCATAGCCTTTATCCCAGATTACGCATTAGACTCTTTATATAAAATTATTCTTGCTTCTAATCCACTTCAATAGCTCAAAAACCATAATTTATTATGCTTTTTTCACTATTTTGTGGATTATTTGCCATAATAATTTTCTTTTAAATTC
>DATGQB010000130.1:0-6435 GCA_035304405.1 Edaphocola sp. | reverse complement strand
GAATTTAAAAGAAAATTATTATGGCAAATAATCCACAAAATAGTGAAAAAAGCATAATAAATTATGGTTTTTGAGCTATTGAAGTGGATTAGAAGCAAGAATAATTTTATATAAAGAGCCTAATGCGTAATCTGGGTTAATTTTATCCACCCAATGGCTAGACTTATGTAGTAGCTTTTCCTGCTCAATTATTTTATTATTAGGGCGTGCCCCGCCGCCAAATCCCTACAAAATCCTCAGCCCAGGCATACTCCTAGGCACCTGCTTAGGCATTGATGGCGGCGGGTGGGGCTATCCGTTCCAAGTCCTCACGGCAGGTCACCAAACAGAGCGTTCTCCAGCTCATCTTGTGAGCTATGACAGGCCTTCCTTCCTAGAAAGATGGTAACTCATGGCGTCCTGCCGCTCCGGGCTTTCCCCTGCTATCCCTCACGCTTCCCCGCGGATATACGACTACCAGGCATTATCAGGAATACTACTGCCCCAATTGCATAGCACAGCACATCCCACCAGTCAGCAGTAAACCCTGCCCGCCATCTTGGGAACAAATATTCTGCCACAAAACTCAAAACAAAAAAATAAATAATAACTTCTGTCGGCCCCAATTTGTAATTTTTTTGACGAAACAGATAGTGGCGCTCCCACTCTATCAGTTGCAGTACAATGGGTAAAAAGAGTAAGGCATCTAAATAATTGTCGAGAAAGGGCACGGCAATATCCAATACTTTTTGCAACAGCTGGTGCAGCGCCACAAGCATTACAAAAAACGCCCAAATACGAAATCTACGAGTACCAAATAGCGACATCACAGTAAAATCACAAAGATGATTCCCAGTATTATCAGTAGCACGGGAGAAACCAGTAATATAAACAGCATCACCGGAAGCTTTATTACAAACTTCAGCACCTTCAACCCTACACTATCAGCAGCATTGGGTTTGAACCACTGGAGTAGCAGCTTGGCATTTTCCAATACCAGGGCCAAAAACTCCTGACTTAAAGATTTATCTTCCTTATCCGACATATTGAAGTTAAAAAAAACAGTGAGGCTTACAAAAAACAAAGGCTGCCATTGCTGACAGCCTCCACCAAACAAATTATGTTATACTTTACAGTTTATGCTTTTACGATTCTTCCGGTCAATCCCGCGCGAATGTATTCAGCGTTCATTCTGCGAATATTCATGATAGATATTCCTTTTGGACACTCTGCTTCACAAGCACCGGTATTGGTACATGAGCCAAAACCTTCTTTGTCCATTTGCTCTACCATATTCAACACACGCGTGTGACGCTCAGGGTCTCCCTGAGGCAACAATGCCAAGTGAGCAATCTTAGCAGACAAGAACAAGCTTGCAGATGAGTTTTTACAGCTTGCAACACATGCCCCACAACCGATACAAGTAGCTGCAGCAAACGCTTCATCAGCTTTGTCCTTAGCAATTGGCAGACTGTTAGCGTCCTGAGCATTACCGGTATTTACAGAAATGTAACCACCCGCTTGGATAATACGGTCAAATGCAGAGCGGTCCACCATCAAGTCTTTAATAACAGGGAATGCAGCGGCTCTCCATGGCTCCACTACAATGGTATCACCATCTTTGAAGGCGCGCATATGCAACTGACAGGTAGTAGTACCCGCCCACGGACCATGCGCCTGGCCATTGATGTGCATAGAACATGCACCACAAATACCTTCACGACAGTCATGGTCAAATGTAATAGGCTCTTTTCCTTCACCAATCAGCTGCTCATTAAGCACGTCAAACATTTCTAAGAAAGACATCTCAGAAGAAATATTATTTACCTGATATGTTTCAAAGCGACCTTGTGCTTGTGCATTTTCCTGACGCCAAACTTTTAGCGTGAGATTCATATTATAGTGTTCCATTGTACTTAATTTGAGCTTCCTGGCCAATCTAGCAAATTTCACTCACCAGGAAATATTTTTTGAAACTAATTAAAATATAAAAATTCAAATACTGTTTATTGAATCTGAGAGGCTCCCCTTTGGTTCAAACCTACTTGTGCCTAAGAAAGAAGAACAGACGAAACTATCTTTAGATAATTTCCTCTGTTCATCACCATTATTTATAAGAACGTTGAGAAGGATGTACCACCTCATAATTCAGTGGCTCTTTATGAAGCTTCCAGGAGTTCTCACCAGTGTATTCCCAGGCTGCTACATACATATATTCTTCATCGTTACGTTTTGCTTCACCATCTTCAGTTTGAGATTCTTCTCTGAAGTGACCACCGCAAGATTCTTTACGCTCTAATGCATCAATACACATCAGTTCGCCAAGTTCCAAGAAGTCTGCTACACGCTGAGCTTTATCCAGTTCAGTGTTTACACCTTCTACAGTACCCGGAACGAAAACGTCAGTCCAGAACTCTTTTCTTAATGCTCTGATTTCTTCAATAGCCTCTTTAAGACCTTGCTCGGTGCGAGCCATACCACATTTGTTCCACATGATATGACCGAGACGTTTGTGAATGCTCTCTACAGATTGTTTACCTTTAATGCTCATGATGCGATTAATACGCTCAGCCACTGCTTTTTCTGCAGCTTCAAAAGCAGGATGATTGGTAGGAATGGCTTTGGTACGAATATCATTTGCCAAGTAGTTACCTAAAGTGTAAGGAATTACGAAGTAACCATCAGCCAGCCCCTGCATCAAGGCAGATGCACCTAGACGGTTTGCACCGTGGTCGGAGAAGTTGGCTTCACCCAAACAGTAAAGACCTTCTACTGTGGTCATCAACTCATAATCTACCCACAGACCACCCATGGTATAGTGTACCGCCGGGTAAATACGCATTGGCACTTCATATGGGTTTTCACCGGTAATTTTCTCATACATTTCGAAAAGGTTACCGTATTTCTCACGCACTACATCCAATCCGTGTTTGCGTACTTCTTCAGCACTTGGATTAGTAATGCCGTGCTTATTACATTCAATAGTACCGTATCTCACAATCGCAGAAGCGAAGTCGAGATATACTGCTTGTTTAGAGGTACCCACACCGTAGCCTGCATCACAACGCTCTTTGGCAGCACGAGATGCTACGTCACGAGGCACCAGGTTACCAAATGCCGGGTATCTTCTTTCCAAGTAGTAATCACGTTCGTCCTCTGGAATCTCATTTGGTTTGCGCGTATCGTTTTGCTTTTTAGGCACCCAGATACGGCCATCGTTTCTTAGTGATTCAGACATCAAAGTCAGTTTAGACTGATGGTCTCCGGAAACAGGGATACAGGTAGGGTGAATTTGTGTAAAACATGGATTACCAAAGAATGCACCTTGTTTATGTGCTTTCCAGGCAGCAGTAACATTACTACCCATCGCATTGGTAGAAAGGTAGAATACGTTACCATATCCACCGGAGCAGATAAGTACTGCATGGCCGAAGTGGCGCTCCAACTTACCGGTAATCAGGTTGCGGGCTATAATACCGCGTGCTTTACCGTCTATTTTTACCACTTCCAGCATCTCATGACGGGCATACATAGTCACATTACCCAATGCTACCTGACGCTCTAAGGCCTGATAAGCACCGATGAGCAACTGCTGACCTGTCTGACCAGCAGCATAAAATGTACGTTGTACCTGAGTACCACCAAAAGAGCGGTTGCTCAGCATACCACCATATTCCCTTGCGAAAGGTACACCTTGTGCCACACATTGGTCGATGATATTGGCACTTACCTCTGCCAAGCGATATACATTGGCCTCACGCGCACGATAGTCACCACCTTTGATGGTGTCATAGAAAAGACGGTACACGCTGTCACCATCGTTCTGATAGTTTTTTGCGGCATTGATACCACCTTGTGCCGCGATAGAGTGGGCACGACGCGGAGAATCCTGAAAGCAAAACGCTTTAACTTTATAACCCAATTCGCCCAAAGAAGCAGCAGCAGAAGCTCCGGCCAGACCGGTACCGATTACGATTACTTCCAGATTGCGCTTATTGGCAGGGTTTACGATTTTACAGTTATTTTTATAATTAGACCATTTTTGCGATAACTCGCCTGCAGGTATTTTAGAATTTAAAGACATAATTTAGAATTATTGTAAGCTGGGTAACTTAATTATTTAAATACAATTACTGTTATTATACAATTATACGAAACTCCTGTGCTTGCATTAGTGAGCAGGCACATAGCTTGAAGCCGGTGGTAACCAACCAAAGTAGAAAGCCACTGGCATAGCCATGAAAATTAATGGAACAATAATTGAAAACGCTGTACCTAAACCTTTGATAAATGGCGCATACTTAGGTGTGTACATTCCTAAAGTCTGGAATGCAGACCAGAAACCATGCATTAAGTGCCATGCCAAAGAAATACATCCAAGCACATATACCAGCACCACGATTGGATTTTGGAATACCATCTCCATTTTTTCGTATAGGTTTATCTCATGACCAGAACCGAAATGTTGCTCATAACGGTTAGGAACCCAAAAATGGCTCAGGTGCATCACAATGAAAATCAAAATCAAAGTACCCAACAGTCCCATAGAACGGGAATACCAAGTACTGCTTTTGTTACCCGGAGCAATTTGATATCCTATAGGGCGCTTGGCTTTGTTTTGAGCAGTCAACATCAAACCTTGCACAATGTGCAGGATGATACCCACAAACAGACCGATTTCCAACGTTCGAACAATTGGATTCGTTCCCATAAAATGTCCGGCCTCTAAATATCTGCGAATGCCGTCAGGTAAAAAAATCAAGGCATTAATGTAGCAATGCACTACCAAAAATCCCACTAGAGAGATACCGGTAACTCCCATTATCAGCTTTTTACCGATCGATGATGTCAAAAAGTTGCTCATTCTTAAACGTAAAAAAAATGTGAAATGTAAAATTTGTGTCAAAAAATGTGCTGCAAAGATACCATTGAATTTTTAAAAATGCAAAGCAGAAAAAAAATTGTTAATCATATTCAAGATAGAGTATATCAATTTTTGATGATTTGTAGAGATATTACTATGCCACTAATTGTTTTTGGAAATATTTTTATGACGATACCCTGCCTAAAGCCAAACGGAGCCACGCTAAGCCCTAACCATCTGTTTTTCAATAGCATATTGCATATTTTTTAACAGAAGAGTATAATTATTTATTGACTATATTTGACCTCATGAAAAAAAATCTTACCTCACATTCTATCGCTTTTATAATTATTGCACTGCTTTCTGGGTCGACCGCCTGTAATCTAAGCAATAATAAGGAAACGCAATATAACACCGCTAATGCAGATAATAATGCCAACACCCCAGAACTGCCCAATATTCCATTTTCGGTAGTCAAGACTTTTCCTCATGATACCAGCTCTTTTACGCAAGGTTTGTTTATTCATAATGGCAAAATGTACGAAGGTACCGGCCTGGAAGGTCGTTCCAAACTAATGCAAGTGGATATCAATACTGGAAAAGCCAGCAAATCGCATAATCTGGCTGATGAATTCTTTGGAGAGGGCATCGCAGTACTTAATGAAGTTATCTACCAGCTCACCTGGAGAAATAAGGTAGTATTCAGCTATAACATTAATGACTTCAAACCGCTACAAAAGTTTTCAATAGCCACTGAGGGCTGGGGCATCACTACCGATGGCCAACAACTCATTGTGAGTGACGGTACCAGCAACTTGTATTTTTATGAGCCGGAAACTTTTGCACTCACTAAGCAGATAACTGTGAAAGACAGAGGTATGTTGAGCCCTTACCTGAACGAGCTGGAATATATAGATGGCTATATTTATGCCAACAAATTCATGACGCCTTTCATCCTTAAGATTGACCCACAATCAGGTGAAGTGGTAGGCAGAATGGACCTCAGCTCGCTTTGGCATCAGGCCCGCACCAAACACCCTAGGGCAGATGTACCTAATGGTATCGCTTATGATGCCGAGACAAAGAAAATTTATGTCACGGGAAAGTTATGGCCAGAACTTTATGAAATAAAGATAGAAGGCTAAAGCCATTGCCAATGCGCTAAACGCTAGGTATCGTCAATGCGGCTGAGAATAAGCCAGAGCGGTTTAACCCAGATTACGCATTAGGAATTTAAAAGAAAATTATTATGGCAAACAATCCACAAAATAGTGAAAAAAGCATAATAAATTATGGTTTTTGAGCTATTGAAGTGGATTAGAAGCAAGAATAATTTTATATAAAGAGTCTAATGCGTAATCTGGGTTAAACACCCGGAGCAAATTTCAGTGTAAATTAATTAAAAAATTGCAGCTCTAGTGCTTGCAAAAGCAAGTGAGGCGCATTCTTAAGAGATTTTTAGCTAAAACTGCAGGTATTCTTAGTGCCTTGTTCAGCCGGCATGTATAATGTTAAGAGTAGATGCGGGATGCCTAAAGTTTATTTATGGGTAATGCATAGATAACCGAGTAAATTTATTTACTTTGTTTGTT
>DATGQB010000129.1:0-6839 GCA_035304405.1 Edaphocola sp. | reverse complement strand
GAATTTAAAAGAAAATTATTATGGCAAATAATCCACAAAATAGTGAAAAAAGCATAATAAATTATGGTTTTTGAGCTATTGAAGTGGATTAGAAGCAAGAATAATTTTATATAAAGAGTCTAATGCGTAATCTGGGATTATATCCATGCCCTTCGCGACTTTAATTTCTGCTGCCTGATTTCCATCAGTATCTGTATCATTGATTGGTTGGGATAAGTCAATTGATTATTTAAGGAAGATAGACTCCACCAATTATTTTCTGCCAAAATCTAAGGGCAGCGAATATCCCAAAAGTACCATAGCTGCTCCAATGCGTTTTTTGCCCTGGGCTCCATCCTTATCAATATAACGCAGGCTGTAATTGCTGGCCAACTCCAGCCATAATTTGCTCCTGCCAACTTGGTAGCTTAAACCTAAAGCGCCTGATATACCATAACTCATGCGATATAAATCATCTTTGGCAAACATGTTGGTGTCAATCGAGCTGCCATAATACTGATGCACCAATGCGGGCGGAATTTCCAAGCTACCTTTTTCATCCAGATACAGATGTAAGTCTTCCGAATATACGCGTTGATTCCCGGACAGCATCAAGCCAATATAAGGACCAAACTGCACATGAGCCACAAGCTTTTGATTTCTGGATATCGGAGTTTGGTATTGGAGGTGTATCGGCAGCTGTAAGTAATTTACTTTCAGTTCATTGCTCACATTGGCAAAAGCATAGTTTTTATCTGTCTGAAAGGTGCTGTGAAAGAGTTCTCTAAGGCGATAAGGCACGCTTAAGGGTTGGATAGTAGTCCTTTTAACTCCCTGTCCGGCATAATTTAGCTCCGGTACTAAAGCCCAGTGATTATTAAGTCTTATTTGTGCAAACAAGCCAAAATGTGGACCGAAGGTGCTTTTATAATCTTTATTCCAGACATCATTTTTATATCCGCCATCAATGTTGGGGATAGTAAAGCCGCCTTTGATGCCCAAGGCCACACTTTCGGTAGTAGCTGTATTTTTTTGAACCAAGTGTTTCCTATTACTTTGGGCATTACTGCCTGATGCTATGGCCATGCCCATAAGCAGTCCAATAATTGTTTTTTTCATTTTACGGTGAGTTTTAGTATCACGAAATTACAATATTGGCTCATCTAGCGGATATTTAGACGCTTAGCTGACGAATAACTTGATTGGAATTTTAACAATTTTACTCCCTTCGCTTTAAGCTGAATTGTAGCACAATTACAGTGAGGCAGCACGCAATTCATTATTTATCAATTGCTTTTTGCATGTTTGTCGACATAAAAAAAGTACGGCTCCCCATTTTGGAGAACCGTAATTTTTTTAGTTTACTTATTGTTATTAGTCGATATTTAGTTCACCCAAGCGCGCCAAAAATCTATCCACTTCATATGCTTCTTTAGTGAAAGGGTATTTTTCCTTAATCATGCGATAATATTGCTTGGCATCATCCAGTTTACCGGCGCGTTCGCTAGCCAAACCTGCACGGAAGGCGTACAATGCAGCAATAGTAGGATTTTTCTCATTAGCAGTAGCCTTTTTGTATTGGGCTATACCTTTGTCCACATTTCCGGCATCCATATAGGCATCACCCAACAGCCCGGCTACCATTTCGCTGGCGATAGTACCTTTACCGTTATACGCTTCCAAATATTTGATAGCGTTGGCAGCATCACCTGTTTTTAGGTAGCTTACCCCCACATAGTAGTTTGCTAGATTAGCAGCATTAGTACCGGAATGCTTTTTGATTACACTAAGGCCACCCATGCTTTGGCCATCACCATTGATTACTAGGTTAAAGGAATCTTGTGCAAACCAATCTTGTACTTTTGCGATAGCTCTTAAACCTTTTTCTTCATTAGGCTGCTGGATGAAGTATTTGTAGCCGAAAAATGCCCCTACAATCAACAGTACTGCTACTACAGCGCCGATGATTTTTTTCTTATTCTTTTCAAAAGAATCCTGCATTTTATACATAGCCACGTCGCCGGAACTTGCTTTTGCAGCATTTCCGCCAAATTCTTCTACTCCTGGTTTGTTTCTTGAAGTTTGTGCCATTGTAAGTCTTATAATTACATTAACAAGTCGGCGAAGTTAAAACAAATTTGTAAAAAATTCAAATAATTCAAGCAGCTAATTCTCGCGCATTCTTTCCCTATTTTTATCCGCTCCAACCTGTGTATATGGAACGGTAAATGTAAAAGTTGAATTTCACTTTTTATGCTAAAGTATCGATAATTTGTAAGCTATTACATCCTTCTCACGGACCCAAATTTGTACTTTTGTTGGGTATGAGGGGCTATATCAACATGCATACGCATCAAGCCGGGCAGGAGAATGCTATATTGAATATGTATAGCGACTTTGAGCAGGAGTCGAATGCCGGGAACGCCTATTTCAGCATGGGCTTGCATCCTTGGTACTTGGCAGACGCTGCGCAGGCATGGGAAAGCCTGAAGGCAGGGCTGCAGCGTGATTCTGTATTGGCTATAGGGGAGTGCGGACTGGACAGGTTGTGTAGCACCGAATGGACTCTGCAAATGCATTATTTTGCGGCGCAGATTCAACTTGCCAATGAACTCGGTAAACCCTTGATAATACATTGCGTGCGTGCCTATGAAGAGTGTCTCAATCTGCTGAAGGAGGCTTGCGTACCTGTTATTTTTCATGGATTCAACAGAAATGCCCGTATTGCACAAACAATATTGGACAAAGGATTTTATCTTTCCTTCGGACATGCTATTTTTAATCCGGCTGTGGCTGCAGTAGCAGCTACCATTCCGCAAAGTCGTTTGTTTTTAGAAACCGACGACAAACCCGACTTATTGATAGAAGATGTATATAAAAGAATGTCTGAGCTAAAAAAAATTCATTTAGATGCACTTATTTTGCAGCTCGAAAATAATTTTCAAAAAATATTTTTTTAATGCAAGATAAAAGTTGGTTATCGAGAACCACCCTGCTGATTGGGGAGGAAGCCTTGGATAAGCTTATTAAAAGTCATGTGATGGTGGTGGGCTTAGGAGGTGTAGGCTCTTTTGCTGCCGAATTTTTGTGCAGAGCAGGTGTAGGAAAAATGACAATTGTGGATGGTGATGTGGTGGACCCATCAAACCGCAACAGGCAGCTGCCGGCCTTGGCTACCAATCATGGTGAATACAAAGCAGATATTATGGCTGAGCGGCTCAGGGCTATCAATCCGGAGGTGGAGCTAATAGTGGTGAAAGATTTTGTGACACCGGAAATGGTGGAAAAGCTCATGGAGCAAAAGCCCGATTACTTTATTGATGCCATTGACAGCCTTACTCCAAAGCTTACATTTATAGAACGAGCCTATAGGAGTGGTATGCCATTTGTAAGCTCTATGGGTGCCGGTGGCAAGATGGATCCCACCCGTCTTAAGGTTACGGACTTATCTCGTACCTATAACTGCCCTTTCGCCTTTGCTGTGCGTAAGCGTTTGCGCAAAAAGAATATTTATAAAAACGTAAAAGTGGTATTTTCTGATGAACGCCCGGTGTATGAATCCATGATGCTAACGGATAATACCAATTTCAAAAAATCTTTCTACGGCACTATATCATACGTGCCTGCCGCCTTTGGAGGTGCACTGGCCTCTGTAGCCATCCGAGACCTCATAGGGTGG
The DNA here is from genome assembly GCA_035304405.1 of Edaphocola sp. Taxonomy (GTDB): domain Bacteria; phylum Bacteroidota; class Bacteroidia; order Chitinophagales; family Chitinophagaceae; genus Edaphocola. The sequence goes on along the minus strand of DATGQB010000129.1, from coordinate 3,181 downwards.
AAAGATAAGCGCTAAGCTCTGTAAGAGATGTTTCATTTTTTGAGTATGGTCTGATATGCGCTGAAGATGGCATTCAGGCCATTTTTTTGTGTATACAGCTATTGCTCATGCCACGACATTGCTATCGCGTGAGGGACATAAACGTAAAGCCCACAGCAGCACAGGATAGCTATAAAAGCAGGGGCGAATACATGCAGCTGGTCTTGCGCCTCGGATATGGAGGGTATTCAAAGACGCTGCGCTGCGAGGACTTGCAGTGATTGGCCCGACCCGCCGCAGTATAGCCAAGGAGTAATAAGCACAGAATAGTAGGTCAATTTTGCGCTGGGTATGCGCAGCACCGGCATAAGCTGCGGCGGGGCACGCCCAGTTATCTTAAAGCAGTATTAAAAACAGGGCTAGTATCTGGTGCCCGACAAGAAGATGTTACTTTTTAAGGAGCAACATTGATAAATCGTGTTTGAAGCTCTATCTTTGCACAAATTATAAAATACAAGAAAAATACATTATCGTGAGAACGAAGATAAAAGATATACTCCTAAACGAGCAGACAGACTATGATGTGGTAGTGAAGGGATGGGTGCGCTCTTTTCGTAACAATCAGTTTATAGCTCTGAATGATGGTTCTATAATGGACAATCTGCAGATTGTGATAAGCGAAGACACAGATGATGCGATTGTAAAGGCTATACAGACCGGAGCAGCTATCAGTGTGGCAGGAAAAGTGGTAGCATCGCAGGGTAAAGGACAGCGCGTGGAGATTCTGGCACAAAATTTGGAAATTCTGGGTACTTGCGATCCGGAAGAATTTCCGCTGCAGGCCAAAAACAGACCAAGCCTGGAATATCTGCGTGAGATAGCACATTTGCGCTTTCGTACCAATGTATTTGGTGCGGTGTTTCGGGTGCGTCACAGTTTGGCATTTGCGATTCATAAATTCTTTAATGAAAAAGGATTTGTGTACTTACATACGCCTATCATCACCGCTTCTGATGCAGAGGGCGCAGGCGAGATGTTTAGAGTGACGACACTGCCTTTTGATAATACTCCCAGAACCGAAGATGGTGCCGTGAACTTTGCCGAAGACTTCTTTGAAAGAAGTACCAATCTTACCGTAAGTGGTCAGCTGGAAGCAGAGCTGGCTGCTATGTCTTTGGGTGAGGTATATACCTTTGGTCCGGCTTTTCGTGCCGAAAACTCGAATACCACCCGCCACCTGGCAGAATTTTGGATGGTAGAGCCTGAGGTTGCATTTAACGACCTGAATGATAATATGAATCTAGCTGAAGAGTTTATCAAATACATCATCAAATATGTATTGGAACACAATCAGCGTGATTTGGAATTTTTGCAGGAGCGCCTCATAAATGAAGAAAAGCAAAAACCGGCCAATGAGCGCAGCGAAATGACGCTTCTGGAGAAGCTCAATTTTGTAATCAACAACCAGTTTGAGCGCATTACTTATACCGAAGCTATTGATATCTTGCTTAAATCAAAACCATATCAGAAAAAGCAGTTTAAGTATGATGTATCATGGGGTATAGACCTGCAAAGCGAGCACGAGCGCTACCTAGTAGAAAAGCACTTCAAGAAGCCTGTGATTGTGACTGATTATCCTAAGGATATCAAAGCCTTTTATATGCGTTTGAACGAGGATGGCAAGACCGTAGCTGCTATGGATATTTTGGCGCCGGGCATTGGTGAGATTGTGGGTGGTTCTCAAAGAGAAGAGCGTCTGGACTATCTGCTGAAGAGAATGGAAGAGATGCACATACCTGCAGAGGAAATGTACTGGTATGTGGATAGCCGCCGCTTCGGCACCGCTCCGCATGCCGGCTTTGGGCTTGGTTTTGAGCGTATGATGCTTTTTGTAACCGGAATGACCAATATCCGTGATGTGATACCATTCCCACGCACTCCGGGAAATGCTGCGTTCTAGCTTGGCAAATGCCGGACTCAATGCAAAATGGCAAAGCAAAAGAACTGATACAGGATGTTTTATATCAAAGCACTGCATATTATTTTTATAGTTACTTGGTTCGCGGGCATGTTCTACATGCCCCGACTTTTTATTTATCATACAGAGGCTCAGGCGCAAGAGCAGGAGGAGGTAAGGGCAGCCTTGAGTAGTCAGTTTAAGGTGATGATGACACGTCTTTGGAAGGGTATCACCATTCCTTCGGCTATACTCACCCTGGTCTTTGGCCCCTGGACCTTAATCTCTTTTGATTACCTGCACCGTATGGAGCTGTGGCTGTGGATAAAGCTGGTCTTTGTGCTGGGGCTATATATCTACTTTATCTGGATGCACAAGATATATAAGCAGCAGATAAATGGTGTGTTTCGCTATAGCTCTACGCAGCTGAGAGTTTTCAATGAGATTGCCACCATATTTTTGGTAGCCATAGTATTTCTCGTTACTGTGAAGAGCAGTATGAGTCTGCTTTACGGGATGCTAGGACTACTGCTTTTTATAGCTGCCCTGATGAGTGCCATTAAAATTTACAAAATCATTAGAACAAAAAACAAATAAGTGCTATGAACGAATTAATTAAGACATTGATGGAGAAAGCCAACCTGAACGAAGAGCAAGCCGCAAAGGCTTCGGAAGTGACCCTAGACTTTCTCAAATCTAAAGTGCCACCGGCCCTAAAAGATAAAATGGACGATATACTTGCCGGTAAATTTGATATGGGCAGCCTTATGGGCATGCTAGGTGGCGGCAATCCGATGGATATGCTCAAGGGTATGTTTGGCAAAAAATAATTTTTCTATTTGAGGCTGCAAAGCAGCAGAGGGTATGCACTGGCGAGAAGCTTTTCTGTTTTTATCCGCAGGCAATGCTTTACGATTAGCGCGGCAGCGTTAAGTGCAGGACATTGATTATAACCTATGTGTTGAAGTAGCATTTCGTTATTTTGATGCATAGGTTATGTTTTTGCTTGGAGGGGATTGTTTTGCACCGCTTCGAATGCCACATCCCGTTTTTGCTCTATCATCATTTTTGTTCGGCTTCCCACTACGCCGTATGCATACTGTACGCATTTAACCCAGATTACGCATTAGGAATTTAAAAGAAAATTATTATGGCAAATAATCCACAAAATAGTGAAAAAAGCATAATAAATTATGGTTTTTGAGCTATTGAAGTGGATTAGAAGCAAGAATAATTTTATATAAA
>DATGQB010000128.1:0-6154 GCA_035304405.1 Edaphocola sp. | reverse complement strand
CATAATTTATTATGCTTTTTTCACTATTTTGTGGATTATTTGCCATAATAATTTTCTTTTAAATTCCTAATGCGTAATCTGGGTTTAAAAAGCGGCATTCAGGAGCTTATCTCACCTTGAATGCCGCTTTTGCTATGATTATTTGATATATAGGTTATACCACAGGCTCAAAAACATGCAACTCATTATACACCGAGTCCCTTTCCACCGGTAGCTTGCCCACATGCGTAATCAATGCGCACAGTTCTTCCGTACTCATAGCAGGGTTTTGCTCTTCGCTGCCTGCCATAGAATAAATTTTGGTGGTATCATCAATAGTGCCATCGAGGTCATTTACACCGTATTCCAGGGTCATTTGTGCACTTTCGCGGCCCAGCATTGGCCAGTATGCCTTGATATTGTTGAAATTGTCAAGGAAAATTCGGGCGATGGCATATACCTTCATATCTTCTATGATGCTCACTTCAGGAATATGAGACATATCATTGTCGCCATTTCTGAATTTGAGCGGAATGAAGCAGTTGAAGCCCCCGGTTCTGTCTTGTAGCTCGCGCAGGCGATTCATATGGTCTACCCGATGAGCATAGGTTTCGATATGGCCATACAACATGGTAGCATTTGTAGGCATACCAATCTGATGAGCTGTTTCGTGAATTTCCAACCAGCCCTCACCACTCACTTTGTCTTTACAAATTTCGTCTCTTACGCCTCTGTCGAAGATTTCTGCTCCACCTCCGGGCAATGATTGAAGACCGGCGGCCTTCATACGTTCAAGTCCTTCTTTATAGCTGAGTTTTGCTTTTCTAAACATATAGTCGAGCTCCACTGCCGTAAAGCCTTTGAGATGAATGTCCGGGCGGTGTGCTCTGATTTTTTCCAGCAGTTCGCAGAAGAAATCCAGATTCATTTTCGGATGCACGCCACCTACAATGTGTACTTCAGTAACTGGTTGGTTGTCATATTTTCTTACGATATCCAGCATTTGTTCAATACCCAGTTCCCAGCCTTTTTCTCGATGCTGATAAGTGCGGGAATAAGAGCAGAAGTCGCACTTAAAGATGCAGACGTTGGTAGGCTCAATATGGAAGTTTCTATTGAAATAAACCTTGCGACCGTTCTTTTTAAGATTGATATAATTGGCTAGTGCACCTACAAAGTTGAGGTCGGCATGTGCAAACAGGTATTCGCATTCTTCTATAGAGATTCGTTCGTTGTTTTTAACCTTTTGCGCCACAGATAGTAGTACCGGATCATGAGCTACGGTGCTCAGTAAGACTTCCGGAAATTTTAGATCATTGCTCATGAAAGAATATCTTCAGTATACGCTGCAAAATTAGGGAATTAATTTGTGACCCTTGGGTATTTTACAGCTAATCTAACATCATTTTAATCCGGAAAGGAGCAGAAGTTAAAGCATTTCATTAACGAGCTATAGTACTTGTTTACAACATATATTATTTAACTTCGTTTCTGAGAGCTGCTCATAAGCTTACACTTGGGCAGTAGTGTTTGAGCCGCGAGGTATCTACAAATTAAAAGACATTAAGATGAATGAAGGGCAGAAGAGAGAGCAATTAAGAAAGCATAAAATGTTGGCCACAGGCTTGTTCCTAATAATGGCAGCATTGTTTATAGGCATGAGTATTGCCATAAAGCAATCTGCGCAACCCTGGATGTATTATGTAAAGGCATTTTCTGAAGCTGCCATGGTAGGAGCGCTGGCAGACTGGTTTGCAGTTACTGCATTATTTCATTACCCCTTAGGCTTACGTATTCCGCATACCAACCTCATCGAAAACAGCAAGCAAAAGATAGGCGATAATTTGGGCAGCTTTGTGGTGGACAATTTTCTTACCGCCGAAAATCTGCGACCTTATATTGTGCAACTAAATGTGGCACGATACGCATCAGACTGGCTGTCGAAAGATAAGAATCAGGCTTTGCTCCTGCAGGAAGGCTCCGGATATCTTCGCAAAGTCATCAATGATTTGGATGACAGCTTTGTAATTGATTTGATGGGCAAGCAGGCTGGGGCTTTAATAAATGAGTTTGACCTGAACAGTTTGCTGGGTCAGGGCATTCAGTATGCCATAGACAAGGAGGCGCATCAACCCTTGATTACTTTTATTGCCGGGAAATTGCAGTTGTATATCAGCCAGAATGAAGAGTTGGTAAAGGAAAAGGTGAAGCAAGAGAGTTCTGCATTAATCCCCGGATTTGTAGATAATATCATAGCCAGAAGGCTCACCAATGGCTTAAGTCGTTTTTTTGAAGAGATTGCTGCCGATGAGCATCATCCGCTAAGAGCTCAGTTGTCTGAGCAGCTGATTTTGATTGGGCAGCGCATTCAAGAACGTGAAATCTGGGTAGATGAACTGCAGCAAGCAAAAGTAGCTTTTTTAGAGAGCGGCCAGCCGGCTAGTATCGCTAATGATATTTGGAGCAACATAAAGCGGTCCCTTCTGGAGGGCTTAGCGGCAGACAATTCTGCTATCAAGAATTACCTGGCTAGGATGATATCTTCTGCTGCATCCAGCCTGAGAGAAGATGCGGCAGTGGCCGATAATATCAACAAGTGGATTAGAAAAAATGCGTATGCGGCCGTTATGAGAAACCGCAACAGTTTGGGAACGCTCATTAGCAAGACTGTAGGGGAGTGGGAAGGCAAGGCCCTAAGTGAAAAGCTGGAGTTAGAGGTGGGCAAAGACCTGCAGTTTATACGCATCAATGGTACACTAGTCGGGGGTGTAGTAGGATTGATTATTTATGCCTTATCCGAATTAGTATTTTGATAGAAACATTTTTGTAATTTGCGAAATAAATAAAACATTTTAGTTTGAAAAAATATCTATTGTTTTTAGGATTGCCGATGCTACCTCTGCTGAGTACTGCGCAGAGCGCCCATGTTCCCGTGGATGAAGATGCTGTCTATTTGATTAGACGTTTGTCCACGCTGACACGTTCCTTGAATCAAAATTCGCACACTACCGTGCAGCCATTGTTGGCAAAGGATGTGGCAGCATTTATGGAACAGTCGCGATTGCATAATCTGGCTAAGGGCTGGGGGCAAACTGATAATTCAAATATAAGTCTAGTATTGAGCAATACCGGAGAATGGGCTCAACCCGACGGAGCAGGCGCCATCGACGCGCGCAGACCGCTAGGGCCTTTCTATCAGAAGATGACAGATATGCTCTACCTCAATAATCGGCGCTTCTTTATGAGTGTGAATCCTATGTTAGGATTGCAGGGTATGTATGAAAACTTTGATGAAGAGACCGATATCAAGTTTAATTGGACTGCCGGAGCGAGGATTAGGGCCAAGTATAAAAATTATTTGGGCCTCGATTTTAAGCTTCAATATATAAGTGAGCAGCCTGCAAAATATTATCATCAGCTCAATCAAAGCAGGAATACTGTTATCGGTGGTACGCGGAATTTTGATTACAATAGAGGCAATCAACGCTACGGATATGTACTGCCTACAGGGAGCATTAGTGCTTCAGTCCTAAAAGATTATGTGAGCCTTAATGTCGGCTACGATTATTTTAAAATAGGACAGGGGCAGAGAGGCTTAATGTTATCAGACTTTTCCGGCCCGGTGGGCTTTGCCAATCTGCGTACTAAAGTGTGGCAACTGCAATATGACAATGTGTTTTTGAGACTGAGCCCGGACAGAGATATACCTGGTAGTGCATTGACGGCCAATGCTGCCAATTATAAATTTGCTGCCGCTCACCAGTTGAGTGCGAATATTAATAAATGGTTGAATATAGGCCTGTATGAGATGGTAGTATTTAGCCGTAATGAAGGATTTGAACTAAGTTACTTGAATCCGGTGATTTTTTACCGTGCTATGGAGCGTAGTTTGGGTAGTCCTGATAAAGTGGCTATTGGATTAAATGCCTCCGCTATTCCGGTTAAAAAGCTGAGACTGTATGGACAGTTTTTTATAAATGAATTCATAGCAAAGGAATTTTTTGGCAGTAATAAGTACATGCATAATAAGTGGGGAGCACAGCTGGGATTCAATTATTATGATGTATTTAATGTTTCTAACCTAGACTTACAGCTCGAAGGCAATGTCATTCGTCCGTACACCTTCCAGCATACATTCAGAGGTACCGAGTATATTCCTTCTAATTTTACCAATAACAATCTGCCGCTAGGGCATCCTTTAGGTGCAGGATTCAGAGAATTGTTGGCTATAGTAAGGTACCAACCCAGTCCTCGTCTAAACTTCGAAGCTAAAATGATGCTTTATCAGAGAGGTGTGGACACAGCTGACCAAAATTTTGGAAATGATTTGTCCAAAGCTTACAGTCAAAACGTGCCTAACCGTTACGGCGTCAAAATGGTGAACGGTCTTCAACTAGACAGAACGCTGTATTCTTTAAAAGCTGCTTATCAGCTAGCTCCCAATCTGTTCTTTGATTTAGGAGGTGTGTACGGTAGATTTAATTATAAGGAGGCAGCTGAGCAGACAAATCATTACCAGTTTTGGACAGGCTTGCGTTTAAATATTACAGCGAGAGATTATACACAATTTTAGAAGAGAGGAGTTTATTAAAAAGTGCATACTGTTTGAAAGGCATGAGAACTATGTTATTAATAGGACTGGTTGGGCTTAGTGCCTTTTCGGTTGCTGGGCAAGACACTACATATTTCGAGAAAGGGATGATTTTTGAAAGACCTATATTGAGTGATTTTGCCGGATACTATGTGATAACCAAAGCAGCAGAGGATACCAATTACGTAGTCGTGGAAGCATTTGACGACAATAATGTGAAGAGAGTACGATTTGAGTTTTATCCTTTTAATCCACCATCAGCCAGAACGATGACTGGTATGAGGCAAATGTGGAATGAAGATGGGGTAATGGTGTTTTCTATGAGTATGCAAGAGGGCTTGAAACATGGCCCTTGGTACACCTACTGGCCCAACGGAAAAGTAAAGCGCTATGGGGAATTTTTTCTGGATAGTCTGGTATTTACTCAAGTTCGAGATGAATCGGGCGAATTGATAGAGCCTTTTCCTATTTATGTTCCGCCCATGCTGGAGGGTAAACCGCGTGCTTTGAGCGAATATCTAAATAAGAATATGCAATATCCTGCTGTAGCCAGACGAAATGGCTGGACGGATACCGTTGTAGTAAGTTTCAATGTACACTTAGATGGTACTACTTCTAATATTCGGTTGAATCCGGGCTGTAAGTACGATGTACTAAATAAAGAAGCCCTTAGATTGATTCGCTCAGTACCTAAATTTAGCCCTGCTATTTTCGATGGTACCCCAGTAGCGGTTGACTATAAAGTGAGGATAGTGTTCACGCTACCTTAGTCATCATGGCAAGGAATATGAGCCAATAATCTTTGATATCCCATCTAGATGTTGATGTGGAGCAATAGCAAAGGTATATCTGGCAGCATCGCGTTTTTGTGAAATTAGATAATCAAATTTTCTTTGCTCTTGCCCAAAGATTCAATTGCTATTTCCTGGCAACATGCTACAGAGTTTAGTAGGGGTAGCCAATACTGTAACGGTTTTTGCTGTAGAGTATAGCAAGGGTCGTGTAGCAAGATGAGAAAATCGTATTGCTTGCATTCAGGTATTAAACGGTAGTCCTGATAATGGTTGTCGAAAAGGTGAATATGCAAATCACTAAACGGTACCTTGTGCTGATAGAAGCTAAACTTTACATCCTGTTCCTGTGGTAGGAATTCAAATAAGGTTCCGGCTATTCCCAGTCCGGAAGAAAAGCCATCGGTATAGCGTACCAGAATGTCGTTGCTCAGTTTTCGCTCAAATTTTATGCCCAAACGCCTTTCGGCTTCCACACAAAACACTGTGATGGGATCGCTTGACTTGATTCCCAACAATAAGCAATCTTCGAAATATGCATCTTCGAAATTTCCTAAGGTAAGAAGGGTGCTTTTGGCCATAGTTACTTCGCCAAAATTAGCTATTTCTGCTTTATCGAGACAGCAATTGCTGGTATAATTCATCAGATTATTTAACCCAGATTACGCATTAGACTCTTTATATAAAATTATTCTTGCTTCTAATCCACTTCAATAGCTCAAAAACCATAATTTATTATGCTTTTTTCACTATTTTGTGGATTATTTGCCATAATAATTTTCTTTTAAATTCC
>DATGQB010000127.1:0-4670 GCA_035304405.1 Edaphocola sp. | reverse complement strand
GTTTAAAAATCAAGCTATCATGAAACAATTGCTCACATTCTTCTTACTCCTATCTGCCACAAGTATTTGGGCACAGCAAGTTCAGTTTTCCAAACCGCAACAGTTTAATGCCAATAAAGATAAAGTGGTTATAGGAGGCTGGGTAGGTCAGCATTTAATGGTATATTATACCAACAAGAATGAGTCGCTGCTCGACCTTTATGATGCGGGCATGAATCGCAAAGCCATTGTTACACTCAATTTTATGCCCGACAATCCTACTCAGGTAAAACTGCTCCCTAGAAAGAATGAAGCGCTGATGTTCTATGGCGCCCAGCTTAGCAGTAAAGAACTATATTATATCGCACGGCTCAATGCCGAAGGTAAAATCATAGGCCGACCCAAAGCAATAGACACTGCTAGTCAAAATTTCTTTGGCAATACCAAACTCTCCTATCATCTTATCCACTCTGGCGACCACTCGAAAGTTGCGGTTTTCAGCTATCGCATCAAAGATAGCAAGCTCGAATATGGCTACTCCCTTGCCAACGACAGCCTGGAAGTATTACATAGCTCCAACAATTCTGTTCCTACCAAGAGTTTTTATGAAATCAGTCAGGTAATTTTAAAGGACGATGGCAGACTCTTAGTGCTGCTGACAGATTTGGCTACCAGTAAAAATAATGAGGTAGCTGAGGCTATGCTCTACATCATCGAACCTACAGACAAGAGAAAAGCGGAGGTAAAAGCCTTTACCTTCGACTTTGGTGATGCTTTCACTAGTAATCTGATTTTACAAGAAGATATTATGAACACCGATTTGATTCATTTTGCCGGTTTAAGCCAAAACAAACCCGGATATACCAACGGTGTTTATGCAGGTACCATAGACCTTAAAGCAGCAAACAACAGCATTATACAGGGTAGCAACAGTTTGTTACCTGCCGATATGGATTTAGGCCCTGCAGCAGCACAAGCACAAAATCGCAATTATATCATTAAAGATATAGCTGTCAAAAACGACGGGGGCATGATTATCACGGCCGAAGCCTTTACCAAAATATACACCTATGTACCGGCCGGAGGTTATGGCCGCTACTCGATGGGCTATGGAGGCATGCATACCCAACGCAGCATCGAGTACTATTATGGCAATATACTGCTACTCGAAACAGACCCTAATCATCAAATATCCTCTAGCTACGTCATACCCAAATGGCAAAGGTCTGTAGATGACGCTGGCCTACATTCTTCCTTCTCCATGCTCAATTCCGGAATTGCTTTAAACTTCGTATTTAATGAGAACAATGGTAGAGCTCAGAGAGTGGTGGGCGCTACGTTGCCTGCCAATGGCACGCTACAAACGCAAACCATTGCTACCCAAACCAAGGCTGAAGGAAAGTGGATTCCCAAAATGGGAAAGCAGGTTGCAGCCACAGAAATGATTATACCACTACTGAGCAGCAATAAATTACAATTAGCGAAGATTAGTTTTTAAGCAAAATATTAGCGATTATACTTCCGTAATTTTACTGGTGCATGTTGTTCGAGCTTAAGCGAGGATTGCTCGAACCCGGGATATTTGCTGGCGAATTGCCGCGGGCTGGGAAGCATTTTATTCACAAGCTAAGTCCCCTCGCAGCAATTTTGCTCTATGGATACCATTGCGCTACTGGCCTCATATTCTTAGCCTACCATTTGCACTTCCCTTTCCAGACTTATGCCAAACTTCTCCTTTACGGTGTTGATGACATGCTCGGATAATTGATAGATGTCCTCACCGGTGGCGCCGCCCAGATTTACCAATACCAACGCCTGACGATGGTGCACCCCCACAGCGCCCTGCTGGTATCCCTTCAGACCACTCTGCTCTATAAGCCAGGCTGCAGGTAGTTTTGTACTGTTTTCATCCACGGCATAGCCTGGCGCATCCGGATATACTGCTTTAATTTTTTGATAAACAGAATGCTCCACCACCGGATTCTTGAAAAAACTACCGGCATTTCCAATTTCTGCCGGATTGGGCAATTTGGCAGTACGAATCGCAATGACTGCATCCGACACATCTTTGATTCCAGGCCGGCTGATGCCCATTCGCTGCAATTCGTCTTTTATATTCCCATAAGAAACATCGAGCTGCGCATGCTTGCTCAGGCGCCAGTCCACAGCAGTAATAATTACTTTTCCTTTTAAATCGTGTTTAAATACAGAATCTCTGTACCCAAAATTACAGTCTTTATTATCCAACGATTCAAAACGCTGATGCTCCAGGTGCCAGAAATGCACCTTGGTAATATGACGCTTTACTTCTACTCCATAGGCGCCAATATTTTGTATAGGTGCGGCCCCTACAGTTCCGGGGATTAGTGATAGATTCTCTAGTCCGCAGTAACCATTATCAATGCAGTACAACACAAATTCATGCCAAACTTCTCCGCCACTTACGCGCAGCTGCACATACTCATCCGTCTCTTCCAGCAAGCTGATACCTTTTATCTCATTCTTGATGACCCAACGTTTAGGATTGTTCAGAAAAAGCATATTACTGCCGCCTCCGAGCACCAGAATAGGCGCATATTGGGGCGCCAGTTGAGCCAGTTGCTCACATTCTTTTGCATCTCTCAGCTCCGAGAAGAATGCAGCTTTGACTTTCATACCAAAGGTATTGAGTGTATCTAATGGATAATCGGTATATACTTGCATGATTCAGTTTTAAGACAAACAAATAAGTGCGCCTTGCAAATGTACATATTTTACAAAGCTTCGATATTGAGTTGTTCTGCCAGAGTTGCCAAGTCTTTGAGCACCTCTCCATGCAATGGAATTCCTTCGGCAGTGCGCTTTGCTTCGCATTCCCTTTCAGGATCACCCGGTATTAATACCGCCTGCTCTTTGTCTATGGGTTCTGCAGCACGAAAACGTGTTATCCATCTATCCATTTCTGCCAGGAATTCGTCTTTAGGGCGGAATGCATCTACGCGCATAGCGCCAAAGAAATGGCCCAGCCCTTCACCGGGCATCTGAGCCGGCAGCGGAATATAAGCAGGAAATGGTGGGGCCCATGGACCATATGAAGCACCACTCAAAACTCCGGTGAGAATATCTACTACGCTGCCTAAGGCATAGCCCTTGTGGCTGCCACGTACTCTGTCGCCACCAAGTGGTAGCAAAGCGCCTTGCTGCTTCAAAATATTAGCATCCTGCGAAGCATTACCCTCCTTGTCTTGCACCCAACCCAGAGGCGCTTCTTCCCTCTGCCGTTGTAAGATTTCAAGTTTACCATTCGCGGCGGTGGTGGTAGCCATATCAGCCACAAATGCAGGCTGGTGCAAAGCCGGGATAGCTACCGCAATAGGATTGGTGCCCAGCATCCTTTCTTTGGAAAAAGTGGGCGCTACCAATGCGCTGGCATTCGTAAGCGCAATGCCAATCATATCCTCCTCCAGTGCCATCATGGCGTGTATGCCCGCGATGCCAAAGTGATTACTGTTTTTTACCGCTACCCATCCGGTGCCCACATTACGCGCCTTCTCGATAGCAAGCTTCATGGCAAAAGGAGCCACCACCAGCCCCAAGCCTTTATCACCATCCACAGTGGCAGTGGATGGTGTTTCATGTACTATCTTTATGCTGGGTCGAACATTCACCCTTTCCGCCTGCCATAGGCGCACATAGCCTATTAGTCGGGCTATGCCATGGCTGTCAATACCTCTGAGATCGGCGCTGAGCAGTACCAGCGTAGCGGTACGTGCATCACTATCGGAGCAACCAATCTTTTTAAATACTGTATAAGTAAAATCGTATAATCGCTGATAAGAGTATAACACGAAACAGATGAGTTTTGATTTTCGGCAGTGAAGTTAGTGGTTTTACCGCATTCTCCTGACAAAAGTAAAACGCTAATATTTTTAAAAATAACACAGCCTAACTGATGAATGCTTTTACTTTGCAGCGACAAAACGACAAAACAAAACAGTAAGACATGAAACGTTCAATTTTAAGCTTGGGTGCTGCCGCCTTAATGGCAATTGTAAGTTCTTGTGGAAATGGCTCAGAAGATGCTATTGACGCTACCATTCATGACGCATCAGAAATAAGCAATGATGTAAGCGAGCAGGCAGAACAAGCTGCACAAAATGCCGCAGATGCTGCCAACGCAATGGGTGAGGATATTACAGAAGGTGCTCAAACAGCAGCAGAGCAAACGTCTGAAGCTGCAAAAAATGTAGCTGAAGACGCAAAAACTGCCGGAGAAAAAGTAGTAGATGGCGCGAAAAACCTTGCAGAAGATGCGAAAGCTGCAGGTCAGAAAGCTGTAGACGGTGCCAAAGATGTGGGCAAAGACATTAAAGACGGTGCAAAAGCAGGTGCAGCAGCCGTAAAAGAAGGTGCAAAAGACACTAAAGAAGCCATCAAAAACGCCACGAAGAATAACTAATATTTGAAAGATAGCGCTTTAGCCTAGATAAGTTAAAACTATTCAACAAAAGGATAAGAGCCATTCAAGCTCTTGTCCTTTTTTTCATGTTGGCTAAAGCGCATCATTGGCATTGAACCCAGATTACGCATTAGACTCTTTATATAAAATTATTCTTGCTTCTAATCCACTTCAATAGCTCAAAAACCATAATTTATTATGCTTTTTTCACTATTTTGTGGATTATTTGCCATAATAATTTTCTTTTAAATTC
>DATGQB010000126.1:0-3398 GCA_035304405.1 Edaphocola sp. | reverse complement strand
CTCTTTATATAAAATTATTCTTGCTTCTAATCCACTTCAATAGCTCAAAAACCATAATTCATTATGCTTTTTTCACTATTTTGTGGATTATTTGCCATAATAATTTTCTTTTAAATTCCTAATGCGTAATCTGGGATAAATTGAAAATTTGTATGTATTTTAGGCTGATGAAAAGGTTTTGCTTCACACTGCTCGCTTTTATGCCTTGGATGGCTCAGGCACAAATGCAACTTGACCAATCTATAGCGCTGAATCTGAGTAGGGCACCATTACAATGTATTCCTAGCGAATTTCCTAATAAGACTTCTCACCTTGCCGACGGACCCACAGATGCGCGCATGCTGCCCTCCGAGCTGCACCCGGTTTTCTATGGCTGTCTGGACTGGCATAGCGCTGTACATGGGCACTGGATGCTAGTGCGGCTGCTGCAAACATTTCCGAATATTGCCAATAGAGACAGTATTGTACGTGTGCTCGACAACAGTTTTCAGCTAAAGAAAATGCAGCACGAAGCGGAATATTTTGGCAAATACACAGCGTCTGAAAACTATGAAAGAACTTACGGCTGGGCCTGGTTACTGAAGCTCGATGAAGCGCTGGGTCGCTCTAAGGATAAGCAGATGCAGCAATGGCACAGGGCATTACAGCCACTCACCAACAAGATTGTGGCACTATGGAAGGCATACTTGCCCAAGCAAACCTACCCAAACCGCACAGGGGTGCATGGCAATACAGCCTTCGGACTCGACTTTGCGCTGGACTGGGCTCTTTTTAAGGGCGATACCGCCTTTGCCGCAGCCATTAAACAGAAGGCCCTGGATTTTTATGGCAATAATCGGCAAATGCCGGCTCATCTGGAGCCTGATGGAAGCGACTTTTTTTCTCCTAGCTTGATGGCTGCCGCATTGATGTCTAAAGTATTGCAGCCCGACGCATTTCAAACCTGGTTTGATGACTATTACAGTGCGGAGCATTTGGCTCATCTGAGCCAGTTGCCTAAAGTGAGCGATAGAAATGATTATCAGATAGTGCATCTGGATGGTTTGTCCTTCAGCAGGGCATGGTGCATGCGCATTATTGCCGCACATTTAGGCGCTGAGCATCCAATGCGACAACAGTTGCAGCAAGCAGCAGATAATTTTATCAGCAGTACCCTGCCACATATTTTTGCCGGCTATGGCGGGGCCCATTGGCTGGCCTCATTTGCTATTTATGCCCTGCTGGAAACCTAATTTTTGAAGATAAAAAATAAAAAGTTTTCCACATTAAGGAAAAGTGCTATCTTTGCCGTCCAAAAAATTCTTATAAAAAGGAGGACTTTAACATTGGAAGAAAACCAAATTATTAACCAACAAAACAGTGCCCATGATGATTTCGATTGGAGCATTGACAAAAGAAACGTTTCTAAGTATTCAGAAGAGAAACGCATTGCTCTTGAACAAGAGTATGAGAAATCATTTAAGCCTATCTCAGATGGTGAATTAATCACCGGTATCGTAGAAGGCTTGACCAAAACAGACGTTATTATCAACATTGGTGATAAATCTGACGGTCTTGTATCTCTTAACGAATTCCGCGACATGCCAGATGTAAAAATCGGCGACGAAGTGGAAGTGTTAGTAGTAGAAAAAGAAGACCGTAATGGTAATTTGAACTTAAGCCGTCGTTTGGCTCGTCAAGTACGTAGCTGGCAAAACGTGGTGGACTACTTCAAATCTGGCGAAGTGGTTACTGGTACGATTACCTCTAAAACTAAAGGTGGTCTTATCGTTGACGTTGACGGTCTGGAAACATTCTTACCAGGTTCTCAAATTGACGTTAAACCTGTTACTGATTACGATCAGTATGTAGGTAAAACAATGGATTTCAAAGTTGTGAAAATCAACGAGCAAATCCGCAATGCTGTAGTATCTCACAAAGCGTTAATCGAGAGCGATCTTGAGCAACAACGCGGTGAAATCATGTCTAAATTAGAGAAAGGACAAGTATTGGAAGGTACCATCAAAAATGTTACTGACTTCGGTGCTTTCGTAGATTTAGGCGGTGTTGACGGTTTGTTATATATCACAGATATCAGCTGGGGACGTATCTCTCACCCAAGCGAAGTTTTAGAAAACGGTCAGAAATTGAACGTTGTTGTGCTTGACTTCGATGATGAGAAAAAACGTATCAGCCTGGGTCTGAAACAATTGTCTCAACATCCTTGGGATAGCCTTCCTGAAGATATCGTAGAAGGTTCTGTAGTTAAAGGTAAAGTAGTAAATATCGAAGATTACGGTTCTTTCTTGGAAGTATTGCCAGGCGTAGAAGGTTTGGTGCACGTTTCAGAAATCACATGGAGCTCTCAACCTATCAATGCTAAAGAATTCTTCACTATGGGTGATGAATATGAAGCAAAAGTGGTTACTCTCGACAGAGAAGAGCGCAAAATGTCTTTGTCTATCAAACAATTGACAGACGACCCTTGGGAGCATATCGAAGAGCGCTTCCCATTGGATAGCAAACACAAAGGCGTGGTGAAAAACATTACTCCGTACGGTGTATTTGTTGAATTAGAAACCGGTATCGGCGGTATGATTCACATCAGCGACCTTAGCTGGACTAAACGCTTCAACCACCCATCTGAGTTCACTAAAGTAGGTGAAGAAATCGAAGTGGTTATCTTATCGATCGATAAAGAAAATCGCAAACTGTCTTTGGGTCACAAACAAGTAGAAGAAGATCCTTGGACTAACTTCGAATCTATCTTCCCTGTAGGTTCTACTCACAGTGCTAAAGTTATCCGCAAAGATGATAAAGGCGCTAACATTCAGTTGGAGCATGGCTTAGAAGCTTTCGTTCCTGCTCGTCACCTGCGTAAAGAAGACGGCTCTGATATCAATGTTGATGATGTACTTGATTTCGTAATCATCGAGTTTGATCGCAACGACAAACGTATCATGGCTTCTCACGCTCGCGTATGGGAACAAGCTAAAGCTGATGAAAAAGAAGCTGCTGCAAAAGAAACTAAAGACTCTGTGAAAAAAGTACAAGAGAAGGTTGAAAAACCAACTTTAGGTAATCTTGGTGCATTAGCTGATATCAAAGCTAAATTGAAAGACGAAGAGGAGAATAAAAAATAATTCTTTTCGGAGCATATAATATGCAAGAGCGGCTGTCTGTTGAAGGCAGCCGCTCTCTTTTTTCATGATATTTAATAAGATAAGCGTGGGGACAAAAGGAATCGCCATGGGCTCATAGCCCATGGCGATTTTATGTTAAACCCAGATTACGCATTAGACTCTTTATATAAAATTATTCTTGCTTCTAATCCACTTCAATAGCTCAAAAACCATAATTTATTATGCTTTTTTCACTATTTTGTGGATTATTTGCCATAATAATTTTCTTTTAAATTC
>DATGQB010000125.1:0-14559 GCA_035304405.1 Edaphocola sp. | reverse complement strand
GAATTTAAAAGAAAATTATTATGGCAAATAATCCACAAAATAGTGAAAAAAGCATAATAAATTATGGTTTTTGAGCTATTGAAGTGGATTAGAAGCAAGAATAATTTTATATAAAGAGTCTAATGCGTAATCTGGGTTTATCGCAAAGTGGTATAATATTCCCAAATTTCTTGCCCTGTAATAGGGTTGGCTACAAAGAGTAGTCAAGTAGATAGACTTACCTAAAATCAAAAAGCTTTAGCCCATCAGGACTAAAGCTTTTTACATATATTAAATCAAAAAAAGCGATTAAAGCACGAAACCAAGACGAATACCGGTAACGATAGAAGGAGCAAATCCTAAAGTAGAACCAGCAGATTTGATTTCAGTTTCGTTAGTGTTACCATTATCGGTAGTTTTGATAGTAGTTTTACCGTCGATAGTGTTTACAAAACCCCAACCGGCTTCAACACCAAGGTAAACGTTTTTAGCAAAGTAGTAATCTGCACCGATTACACCACGCACACCCCATGTAAAGTTGCTGGTTTTGCCAGTGAACTCATAGTTTGGTCTGTAATCGTTACCGTCAGTGTTATCACCTTGTACTTTTTCGCCACCAAAGCCCAAAAGTACGTCTGCACCTACATATGGAGACAAACGGTTGGTACCTTTGAAATGCTTTTCATAACCTAAGTTAAGATTCAAAGCAGAAGCACGCTCGGTGTAAACACCTTTGTTTTCAAATTTATTGTCCCACAAATTCTCTTTTACAGTGTTGGAAGACAAGTGCAAACCCAAACGAAGAGCAGAATTATCAGTAAGGAAATAACGACCTTTGAGCATAGCACCCTCTGGCAATTCTACTTCAGAGTTGAATAAACCGCCAGTTAATCCCAGTTCAGTAGTAAAGTTACCTGCAAATGGTTTATAAGATGAAAATTCTTGTGCATTTACTGCTGTTGCAAGTGCCAATGCACTCATTGATAAGATTAACTTTTTCATAATCGATATGTTAATTGAATTAAAATTTGATGGTGCAAAGATACGCTAGAACCCGCATCTGTAGCAGACTTTAACAATTATTTGCACTTAGTTAACAGACTCAATTAACCAACTCATAACATGCAAAAATATAAGGTATTCAAAACCGATATACTATTCGTTATGTATAATCTATTTTGAATATATCATCAAAACAGAGGCCGGCTTTAACATATGAGCTGATATCCAATCCTACTTGTAAGACGGAGGCTCACAGCTTTTCATTGTGGCGATGACGGTTTATATCTCTTTGGGTCTTTTTCTCCATATTGGCCCGGAAAGCCTCAGTAAGGTCAATGCCCGTCTGGTTTGCCAGACATATCAGCACCCAAAGCACATCTGCCATTTCATCGGCCAGTTGCATCTCTTCCTCTTTCCCCTTAAAAGATTGCTCCCCGTAGCGGCGCACCATAATTCGAGAAAGTTCGCCCACTTCCTCCATAAGGATACCGAGATTGGTGAGTTCGCCAAAATAGCGAACCCCAATCTCTTTAATCCATTTATCTACCTGCTGCTGGGCCTCCCGTATGCTTATCTCTTTTTCCATTATGCTTCTACAGTTTTGCCTAATGTGGCTCGGTATTCTTCCAGCTTATCGGTAAAGGCTTTAAGCATTTCAATTTCTACATGCTCCATCACCACAATTTTGTACCAATTGGCTTTACCTTCATGAGTATCTGGCACCAATCCAAACTCTTCTGCCAGCGATTCCGGCATATCCTCTGCATTGATGGTGATGATATTCATTTTGGGATGTCTGTAATAGCGCACCCCACACATATCCAAATGATAACAACAGCGCTCGGTTCTATACAGCAATGTATTCAACTTCTCCAGCCAGGAATAGGGACCATAAGTTTTCAAAATCATCCATACGGCTACTGCATTGGCTCCTGAGCGGCTACCACAAAGGGTAATATCCATCCCATTGACATACTGTGCCTCCCGGGTATAAACATTATTAATCAATCCCTTTCTGGCCAGGAAAATACCGGTACCGTAAGGTGCTTGCAGCATCTTATGGGCGTCCAGGGTAATAGATGACACATTAGGATTTCTAAACCCAACATTGTGCTCGCCCTCTACCAAAGGATAAATAAAACCTCCGAAAGCCGCATCCATATGAATATAAAACCGCAAACCATGTTTGGCCAGAAGGGTCGCATACATATCCGGATCGTCAATGCTACCAAACATGGTAGTACCCACATTGGCAATCACAATTACATATTTTTTCCCCTGAGCTTTCTCCTCTAGGATGATATCTTCTAATGCTTGCTCATTTATAAGACGTGTTTGCGGATGTACCGGCACACTCCTTCTTTTGATTTGCAACAAATTTGAAGCCTTTGACACAGAATAGTGCGTATCATCTGAGGCTAGTAAAAGTATCTCATCCAATGAAGCACCATATTCATTCATATACAGGTTGCGATACATCCACACACCCTGAATATTGGCCTCTGTACCTCCGGAAGCAATATATCCATCGTAAGCATTAGGCTCAGCGCCAAATACATCCTCACAAAGCATCTGTATGACCTCACGCTCTAACTGTTGCGTACCTGAAAAATACTGCTCAGACTCACCCAAGGTATGGCAGCCAATATGATTTGGATTGGCAACGATAGACTGTAAAAAAGGAGCATCTTTTAAGAAGGAAGCCTGATCGTAAAACACCTTACCATCCAGTTTGGAGGCAGGTATACCTAATGAAGTTTTATGCTTAAAATCTATATTATGTTTTAAGGCTTCGGCAATTCTTGCTCTCTGCTCTTGCGGGTCGAGTTTGACCCAATATTTCATTGAATGGTAATGTTTCATAACGGCAAAATTACACCCATTTTTCATTACCCAACCCATAAACTATGGGACAAAAGCCCATCAAAAAAGGCAGGTAATTGCATCTATATTTCTTACGAATTACCGGGGCAGTTCGGCGCTTACTTAAGCATGAGAAAAATAGTAAGGCATTCCTATCAAATGGCACCCATTAATACAAAGAAATAAGGAGTGTTCAGTTGCCTGAACACTCCTTTATTATTGCTTAAAAAAGTCAATTAATAATTGACTTGATGTTTGAATCCTAAATCATGAAACTCGGGAACGGTGTCCATTACTTTCTCGGTAAGTGAGGACTGAAATTTGCTCAGACGCTCAGCCACTTCCGAATCGGCAGCTCCCAAAATTTTTGCTGCTAAAATACCGGCGTTCTTCGCCCCATTAAGCGCTACGGTGGCTACGGGAATACCGGAAGGCATTTGTAAAATTGACAGCACAGAATCCCATCCGTCGATAGAATTGCTGGATTTTACAGGCACACCAATAACCGGCAGAGTGGTCATAGATGCTACCATGCCTGGCAAATGAGCAGCCCCACCGGCGCCCGCAATAATCACTTGCAAGCCTCTGGATGCAGCAGCATTGGCATAGGCTACCATGCGGTCCGGGGTGCGGTGCGCAGACACAACAGTAATTTCAAATGGGATGGACATCTCGTCTAAGAAAGCTGCGGCCTCTTTCATCACCGGCAAATCGCTCTTGCTGCCCATGATGATGCCTACTCTTGGTTTCATATCTTTATGCATTAATTCTGTATTTCTTTTACATTAAATGGCGAATGCCTATGCTTTCACCCGAAAATAGGATAAAATATTATTGGCTTGTGCTTTTACGGCTTCTGCATCCTTACCTACAATGGTTACATGTCCCATTTTTCGGAATGATTTGGTTTTGGACTTACCATACAAGTGTACAAACACCCCCGGCGTGGCCAGTGCTTCGGCCATGCCCTCATATATCGGTGTCCCTTCAAATCCTTTTTCTCCCAGCAAATTTACCATAGCACCGTAAAAACTCGGACTTGTATCTCCGGGACTCAGGTTTAATATCGCCCTTAAGTGTTGCTCATATTGAGAGCAGATACCTGCTTCAATAGTATGATGCCCACTATTGTGCGGTCTTGGGGCCACTTCGTTCACCCATATACTACCATCTTTGTTATAAAACATCTCCACAGCCAGTATACCTACCATATCTAGCTTCTCTATGACTTGAATAGCCAGCTCGGTAGCCTTACGACTTACTTCCTCATCCACCTGAGCAGGAGCAAAAAGGTATTGCACCATATTGCTCTCCGGATTAAACTCCATCTCCACCACCGGGAAGGCACTGGTCTCGCCTTTTGCATTTCTGGAAACAATCACAGAGAGCTCTTTAGCCACGTCGGCCGTAGCTTCAATGACAGAAGGCTTATCAAAGCAGCGTTCTAAATCAGCCTCACTGCTAATCTTACACACACCATAGCCGTCATAACCCGACGTTCTCAATTTTTGGAAAAAGGGCATGGCTATACCAGATTCAGCAATTTCAGAAGCTTGCGTCACCAATTTGTAGGGAGCAGTAGGAATATTATGTGCTGCATAAAACTCCTTCTGCAAGCCTTTATCCTGAATAATTTTGAGTACGCTCGGCTGCGGAAATACTTTCACGCCCTCACGTTCCAATTGCGCCAAGGCATCACTGTTGACATCTTCAAATTCTATAGTAATGAGATCTTTGTCCTTACCGAAATTGTAAACCGTATCGTAATCCTTGAAATTCCCTACCACAAAATCATGTGTAAGGTGGGCACAAGGAGCATCGGCAGAGGGATCTAGTATGGAAATTTGCAAATTCCAGTCGGTAGCTTTTTGCATCAGCATTCTGCCTAACTGACCACCGCCCAGCAGTCCTATTTTGAGGTCCGTTATTTGTTTCATTATTGCTATTAAAATGAAAAAAAATTCAAAAGTACTGCATTAGCACCGGCTAAAGATACTTTTGAATTTTCTATGTTAATTGAATTACTTTCCAAACAGATTCGGCATTCCACCCGGAGGCATTGGAGGCATACCGCCACCTTTACCAAAAGGATTCATACCACCCATACCAGGCAATCCTTTAAATTTATTCATCTGCTTCATCATCTGACGCATTTGCTCAAACTGCTTCATAAAGGCGTTCATCTCTGCAATATCTTTACCTGCACCTTTCGCAATACGCGCACGACGAGAGGCAGTGATAATATCCGGATTAGCACGCTCGGCAGGTGTCATGGAATCAATCATGGCTTCAATACCTTTGAATGCATCATCACTGATATCTACATCTTTGATGGCCTTTCCTACACCAGGAATCATAGCTAATAAATCCTTGATGCTTCCCATTTTTTTGATTTGGATGAGCTGTGCTTTAAAGTCATCGAAATCAAATTTATTGGCGCGGATTTTCTTTTCTATCTTTTTGGCCTGCTCCTCATCAAACTGCTCCTGAGCTTTTTCTACCAGAGATACGATATCACCCATACCCAGAATACGCTGAGCCATACGCTCAGGATAGAAAACATCCAGGGTATCGAGCTTCTCGCCCATGCTTACAAATTTGATGGGCTTGTTTACAGTGTATTTAATTGTAAGTGCGGCACCGCCACGGGTATCACCATCCAGTTTGGTAAGCACCACACCAGTAAAGTCCAGCCTGTCATTAAAGGCTTTGGCAGTATTCACCGCATCCTGACCCGTCATGGAATCCACAACGAACAAAATTTCGTGGGGCTGAACGGCCTCTTTAATATTAGCCACCTCAGTCATCATGGCCTCATCTACCGCCAAACGACCGGCAGTATCTATGATGACTACTTGATTGCCATCTTGCTTGGCTTTGGCCACAGCCGCTTTGGCAATGCTCACAGCATCTTTATTTTCAGGGTCGGCATATACCGGTACCTTGATTTGCTCACCCAGCACCTGCAATTGATTAATAGCCGCAGGACGATAAATATCTGCTGCCACCAAGAGCGGTTTTTTGTGCTTTTTGGCATTCAGATAGTTGGCCAGCTTACCGGAAAATGTAGTTTTACCGGAACCTTGCAAACCTGCAATTAGAATTACTGTTGGCCTTCCGGAGAGCTCCAGCTCTGAGGCTTCACCACCCATCAATTCTGCCAACTCGTCTTTAACGATTTTGACCATCAACTGACCGGGCGATACAGAAGTAAGCACTTTATCGCCAAGAGCTTTTTCCTTAACCTTATCTGTAAACTCTTTGGCTATCTTATAGTTAACATCGGCATCTACTAAAGCGCGACGTATTTCTTTGATAGTGGAAGCAACGTTTATTTCTGTGATTCTGCCTTCCCCTTTGAGTTGTTTAAAGGCCGAATCTAACCTTTCGCTAAGACTTTCAAACATTTTTGAATATAAAATTTTAACCGCAAAGTTAAGTAAAATTTTGCTTGAAAAACATAGCCATCTGGCACTAAATTAACTGAATAGCCAGGCTCAGAGTCCTGAAAAACAGAAGTGCGGCTACACCTGCGGCTCCAGCCCACCTGTGCTAATAGGCACGCGCATCAGACGCCTCCATTAATAAACGCTCTACGTCCTGAGCACATAGCCTGGAATCCACACTATACCCCATCTATCCAGACATCAAGCAAACCCTGAATGTAGCAAAAAAAGGCTGCCCTTGACAGACAGCCTTTCATATTTCACAGTGATAGAAAATGCTTTAGAACGTTTTGGCTACAAAAATGGGCTCACCTGGATTGCTGATATCATAAATCACCATACCTCCCAGAACTTTACAGATGAGCAAATCATCGTACGGAATCACATCTTCAAAGACGTAGCCACTGAGCACTTTGCGCACATTGGGGCGAGCAGGGTTCTTGATATCAAATACATATAGCCCGGCCGAAGCGTCGCAAACATACAAATAGTCTTCGACAACGCCCAGACCATGTGGATTTTTCATATTGTAGGTATGCAATAATCTGGGCGACTTCAAGTTGAGGATGTTATACACAAACAAGGCATTGGTATTACCACCACAAGGGCTCTGATTATCTCCACCCCTAACCGTAACAAAGGCAAAATTACCATATGCCACCACCGGGTCGCAAGCGCGCACATGGCTCGCCATGCCTTCTAACATCGGACGCTCCGGATCATCAAGGCTATATATATACATGGCATTGGCCGAACCTATAAACAATTTACCTTGATAAGGATAAATGGTTTCAATATTTTCTCCAATGGGTGTAACGGCCACTACCCTAGCATGCGCAGGCTCGCTGATGCTGATAATGCTTAATTTGGAATTATTTACAGCATACAAGTAATCTCCGTAAATTGTAAAACGTGCCGTGCTGCCCCCCTTGCCGGTACTGCTGTTCATATCATATTTGGTACAACCAAGGTGCAACATGCAGGCCATAGCTAATATTATTAGGTATATTTTTCTCATAATTTCTGATGCTTTTTAGCTGGATAAATTGGAAGATAGAGGTATTAATAAATGCAACTGGCTTCAATATCGTGCTGCAACTCCCAGCCTACTACAACTCCTTTGGTACTATCTACGCATTGAAAATACCCATTAGTGGGCGGAACTGTATTGATTCGCATATCGAAGGCCTTGTGCAGTCGCCCAATTTCACGCAGGGATTGAGGGTTTGCGATATCGAGGATGACGATATCCTGAAAATTGTTGGTATAAAGTTTATCCTCACGAATGGACATCTCCTGGGCGCCATATACCTGAATAAAAAAAAGTGGCTTAGGCTCTTTTCCTTCCAGTCGATATACGTGAATACCCTTGTTTTCTTCCAATTGGTAAACAAAATCGCGGTAGGCGTAAATTTTGCCCGCCGTAACCACCGCCTTGGGCGGCAAACTCACAATTTCCTTAGCCTTTGAAGCGTCTTCATAAACCGGCACCCATACATCTTTTTGCTTGAGATTGCGGCTGCTGCACGAGGAGGCAGCCAAAGCCACCAATACGGGAATAAGTATGTTTCTGCTCATTGTATCAATTGTTAAAGATTAGATATCCATTAATAAGTACACATATAGATTACCCACCATACTCATAAGTAGGTGCAGGTTTTTGCTTGCTTTAGTTAAAAAGAGAGTAGCTGCCCATTCAGATGCCTTATGGCATCCAGGCGGTAGCCCTTACATTGCTATTAGACGAGAAGCTGACACGCCTACTTAGAAACGCTCACAAAAAAAATAAAAACAGCTGACACATGTTATACTTAGCTTCAAATCTTGCGCAAAAGCTTTAACTTTGACGGTTTTTACAAGCTTTACCTGTAATTTATCTAATAACAGCTTAAATGAATATTTCCTATAACTGGTTGATGGACTATCTACCTGAGTCTATCAACATTGATGACTTAAGCAATATACTCACAAGCATTGGCCTGGAGGTGGAGAGTATCGAAAAGACAGAGCGCATCAAAGGCAGCCTTGCGGGCTTGGTGATAGGCAAAGTGCTCAGCAGAGAGAAACACCCTGATGCCGACAAGCTGAGCCTAACCACCGTAGATTTAGGCAATGGCCAAATCGTACCCATTGTGTGCGGAGCCCCAAATGTGGCTGCGGGTCAACATGTAGTAGTAGCACCTGTAGGCGCCACCGTATACCCAACATCCGGAGAGCCATTTGCCATTAAGAAAGCAAAAATAAGAGGACAAGTAAGTGAAGGGATGATTTGCGCTGAGGATGAAATAGGACTGGGCGAAAGTCATGACGGTATTATGGTACTTGCGGAAGATGCTCCCATTGGTATGCCCGCGGCCGAATATTTTGACATTGATGCTCCCGATTGGACCATCACTATAGGCTTGACACCCAATCGTAGTGATGCCATGAGCCATATCGGCGTAGCAGAAGATGTGTGCGCATACATCAATCATCATCAAAAAGCCAACTGGAAAGTAAGACTTCCGGAATTAAAAGAGCACACAACAACTGCCCAACACCCTATCAAGATAGAGGTATTGAATCAAGATGCTTGCCCGCGCTACATGGGTGCGGTTATCAGTGGTGTGCAGGTAGCCCCCTCTCCTGAATGGTTGCAGCTCAAACTCAAAGCTATAGGACTCCGTCCTATCAACAATATTGTAGATATCACCAATTTTGTGCTGCATGAGTACGGACAGCCTTTGCATGCATTTGACTATGATACCATTGCAGATGCCCATATCAAAGTTCAATTCCTGGCAGAAGGCACCCCTTTCATCACTTTAGATAATACCGAACGCAAATTAAGAAGCGAAGACCTGATGATTTGCGATGCGGAAAAAGCTTTGTGTATGGCAGGTGTCTTTGGCGGCGCTCAATCGGGTGTCACAGACAGTACCAGCAAAATCTTCTTAGAATCGGCCTACTTTGACCCCAAAACGGTTAGAAGAACGTCTATGCATCATGACCTGCGCACCGATGCGGCCACCCATTTCGAAAAAGGAGTGGATATGAATAATGTGCCTATGGCGCTACAGCGAGCCATAGACCTTATCATCAGCATAGCTGGCGGGCAATTAGCTTCTACCATACAAGACGTGTACCCCAAGCCGCTGGAATCACGTAAGGTAAAAGCCAGCTTGGAACAAATCAATACGCTTTGCGGCAAGCAATATGAGCAGGCAGAAGTTCTGGCAATCCTGAGCAATCTGGGTTTTGACATTCTGGAGCATCAAGAAGACTTTATAGAAGTGGCTGTTCCCGGCAATAAGCACGATGTACACCAAACTGCAGACCTCGCCGAAGAGATTTTAAGGATAGATGGACTGGACAATGTGAAGTTTAGTGAACAGATAAAACTCTCGATAAATAACCGTCCGGAGCCTTCGAGCAGAAAACTAAAAGAAAAGATTGCCAACCATTTATGCCACTTAGGCTTAAATGAAATAATAACGAACTCTATAACCAACAGCAAGTACTATCCGGAGCGTAAGGATATGGTTCATATGCTCAACAGCTTGTCTTCAGAGCTGGACGTAATGCGTCCCGAGCTGATGGAAAGCGGCCTGGAAGTGCTGGCCTATAACATCAACCGTAAGCAACAGCATTTAATGCTTTTCGAGTTGGGTAATGTTTATACGCAACAAGCTGTAGGACAATATCGCCAGTCTGCGAAACTTGGAATATGGCTCACCGGCAATTATCAGCCACAACAATGGCTGGCACCGGCGCAGGCTCAATCTATTTATATAGCCAAAGGTATCGTGCAACAACTCTTTACCATAACGGGTGTGCAGAAAGTGAGAGAACAAAGCAGCGAAAACGGTGTGGTTTGGGCCAGAGGCAAGGATGAAATTGCCAAAGCCATTAAAGTACCTGCCGAGAAACTCAAAGCTTTTGACATCAAACAGGATGTATATTATATAGAAGCAGACATCCACTTATGGACTGAATGTATCGGCCAAAACAAGGTAAAATATTCCGGATTGCCGAAATTCCCGTTCATGAAGCGCGACCTAGCACTCGTTGTAGATAAGGCAGTAGCTTATGAGCAAATAGCCAAAGTAGCACAAAGCAAAAAATGGCCTGCCTACAAAGGTTTCGAACTCTTTGACCAGTTTGAAAGCGAAAAGTTAGGCAAAGACAAAAAATCCCTTGCCCTTAGCTTCACTTTCCAGCTTGAGGACAGAACCCTGACCGATAACGAGGTGGATGAAATGATGCAAGCCTTAATTCAATCCTTCGAAAAAGAAATTGGTGCATCGATACGTTTATAGTATTTAAGAGTGGCATAAGATGTTGTACACCTTACAAGACAAACTCAATAGCTTAATCAAGCAATACAAAGAGCTCAAAAGCAGAGCAACAGCCTTGCAAACCAAGGTTGATGCTCTGCAAGCTGAGCTTGATGCCCTCAGAAAAGAAAACAAAGAACTTGAAGAAAAACTGATACTAAAAAAGATTGGCGAAACTGGCAACCAGGAGGCCCTCAAAGCCTATATTGACAAAATAATTGCCGAAATAGACCAGACCATTAAAAAATTATAACCTTGAGAGCCATTGTCCTTTTACTTATCATTGCCATTTGGGGCTTCTCCTGTAAGAAAAGTGAGCCTGAATGCTTTGCGCCCCGCTCCGTATCTGCGCAAATAGGATTTATGGTTATCGACACTGTGGTAGGTGTTGATTCTTTTAACAGACCCGACACCACTATCCGTATTGCCGATACAGGCTTATACTACCCCACTCTCTTATCACTGGAGCAAGACACCAATATCGTTTTTATGGGAGAGCGAGCAGCAGACAGGTTGCCTTGCTTTCTGAATCCCGCTACTCCAAGCATATCCTATGTATTTCAACCCAACAGGGATAATGCCCAGAAAGATACGATAACAATAAGCTATGAGCCTTATGAACATTTTATTTCCAATGCCTGCGGCTATACCTATTACTATAATATAAAGGACGTTCAGTACACCCGCAATATTCTTGACTCCGTGCTTATCAATGATGCTAATGTGCGCTCCGCTGCCCAACAAAGGCACTTAATTTTCTACTTTATCGACTAGTCTATGGTTCTTCAGTTGTTTAAGCGTTTGCTCTTTGTTGCTACTTTGTTGCCCTGCTATTCAGCGCTGGCGCAGGACTCTCTTGCGAATAATGATACCCTTGCTGCAGCAATGAATGCGGTGGACACCTCGGCCCTGACAAATAGAGACAGTTTATCTTTAAAAAAGACCAAAGACTACGAACGCCAGCTTCGTGTCATGGTGGATATGTTTAACCCCATCAACAAGGCATTTGCCGGCAATCAATACGGTTATGAGCTTAGTTTGGATTACAACATTTCAAAAGACGCATTCCTGGTATTGGAAGCGGGCCGCGGTGGTGGCAAGGTCGATTACGAGCATTTAAAATATGCATACAACAATACATTTTTAAAAGTGGGCATTGAGCGCTCATGGTTCGACCCCATGTACAGGGGTGACTGGGATATGTTGCTGATAGGCCTAAGGTACGGCATCGGATTCGGACAGAGAGGAGTGGCAGACTACACTATTCCCAATCCGTTTGGACAGGCAGCACAGGGCTCCAGTCCGGCACAAAACTATATTGCCCACTGGGGCGAAATTACCGCCGGCCTGCGATTCGAATTATTCCCCAGAGTATATACCGGCTGGAATGTGCGGATGCGCTTTCATTTCAATTCGGGCATTTTCGACGGAGCAGTGGCTCCCCTCTATCTTGCCGGCTTCGGGCCCGCGGATAAGAGCACAGCTTTTGGCTTCAATTATTACATAGGCTATGCCCTGCGCTGGCACAGACAGCGCTAATGACAGAAATGCAGCCTCTAAAGAATTCTAATCAGTGTCAAAAAAGCACATCCCCCCCGGGTTGATGTGCTTTTTTGTCCTTAACAGCTTGTTACTAAACCCTACTACTGAAAAAATGACAAGAAAATCAGATTGGCAGCAAATTTGATAACACTTAGGGTACAAACAACAAATTAAATCAGTAAACCTAAAAATAGCATTTCATTATGGCAAACACAGAAGTAAACATTAAACCACTTCATGACAGAGTAATCGTAAAAGCTGCTGAAGCTGAAACCAAAACAGCAGGTGGTATCATTATCCCTGATACTGCAAAAGAGAAACCCTCTCGCGGTACTATTGTTGCTGCCGGACCTGGAAAAAAAGATGAGCCTATGAGTGTAAAAGTGGGTGATGTAGTTCTTTACAGCAAATATGCCGGCACTGAAATCAATATCGACGGTCAGGAACTACTTATTATGCGCGAAAGCGACATTATCGCAATTGTGTAATGCGTTACCATTCTGTAAAGGTTTTTTACATTATTAACTGAGTTTTAAAAAAATAGAAATTTAATACAATGGCAAAACAAATTTTCTTCGACATCGAGGCAAGAAATAAAATGAAAAAAGGCGTTGACATCCTTGCTGACGCCGTAAAAGTTACTTTAGGACCAAAAGGTCGCAACGTAGTTATTGAGAAAAAATTTGGTGCTCCTGCAGTAACTAAAGATGGTGTATCTGTAGCTAAAGAAATAGAGCTGGAAGACGCCATCGAGAACATGGGTGCCCAAATGGTACGTGAAGTAGCTTCTAAAACTGCAGACCAAGCCGGTGACGGTACTACTACCGCTACTGTATTGGCTCAAGCACTGATCAGAGAAGGTTTGAAAAACGTTGCTGCGGGAGCAAATCCTATGGATTTGAAACGCGGTATTGACAAAGCAGTTGTTGCCATCGTTGAAAATCTGAAATCTCAAGCACAAAAAGTTGGTAACGACAACAAAAAAATCGAACAAGTGGCTACTATCTCTGCCAATAATGACAGCCAAATCGGTGCATTAATCGCAGAAGCTATGGCCAAAGTAGGTAACGAAGGTGTCATCACAGTAGAAGAGTCTAAAAATACCGAAACTTCTGTTGCAGTGGTTGAGGGTATGCAATTCGACCGTGGTTACTTAAACCCTTACTTCGTAACCAATACCGAAAAAATGCAAGTAGAAATGTCTAACCCATACATTTTGATTTTCGATAAGAAAATCTCTATGATGAAAGACATTTTGGGCTTGCTTGAAAAAGTGATTCAATCCGGCCGTCCATTGTTGATTATCGCTGAAGATGTAGAAGGCGAAGCACTCTCTACATTGGTAGTAAACAAACTGCGCGGCAACCTAAAAGTCGCTGCTGTAAAAGCTCCTGGCTTTGGCGACAGAAGAAAAGAAATGTTACAAGATATCGCCGTACTGACTGGTGGTATCGTTATCAGCGAAGAACAAGGCTACAAACTTGAAAACGCTGACATGAGCTATCTGGGTCAGGCAGAAACCATTACCGTTGACAAAGACAATACTACAATCGTAGGTGGTAAAGGTAAAAAAGAAGATATCGATGCCCGCGTAAATCAAATCAAAGCGCAGCTGGCTATCTCTACTTCAGACTACGACAAAGAAAAAATGCAAGAGCGCTTGGCTAAACTTGCCGGCGGTGTAGCAGTTCTTCACGTGGGTGCTACTACAGAAGTAGAAATGAAAGAGAAAAAAGACCGCGTTGACGATGCATTACACGCTACCCGTGCTGCCGTAGAAGAAGGTATCGTGCCTGGTGGTGGTACTGCTTACATCCGCGCTTTAGACGCATTGGACAATGTAACTACTGAAAACAGCGACCAAGCCACTGGTGTTCAAATCGTACGTTATGCGCTTGAAGCACCACTAAGAACTATCGTGGGCAATGCAGGTTTGGAAGGTTCTGTAATCGTACAAGAGGTTAGAAAAGGTACAGGAGATTATGGTTTCAACGCACGTACCGAAACTTACGAAAACTTACTAGCTTCAGGCGTTATCGACCCTGCAAAAGTAAGCCGCATCGCATTAGAAAGCGCTGCTTCTATCGCAGGTATGTTGCTGACTACAGAATGTGTAATCGCCGACAAGCCAGAACCAAAAACTGCTGCTCCTGCTATGCCGGGCGGTATGGATATGGGTTATTAATCCAACAAGCTCCACAAGAGCTTGCATGCAATGCAGACAAAGCATTCGATTATATCAAGAGGTCACTGGTAACAGTGACCTCTTTTTTTGTGCAACGGCTTCGTGTAATTTCCAGCATCGCTAAACATCTTCCTTGCGCTACTCCACAAAAGCATATCAAACCCGAGTACTTAACCCAGATTACGCATTAGGAATTTAAAAGAAAATTATTATGGCAAATAATCCA
>DATGQB010000124.1:0-5706 GCA_035304405.1 Edaphocola sp. | reverse complement strand
GAATTTAAAAGAAAATTATTATGGCAAATAATCCACAAAATAGTGAAAAAAGCATAATAAATTATGGTTTTTGAGCTATTGAAGTGGATTAGAAGCAAGAATAATTTTATATAAAGAGTCTAATGCGTAATTTGGGTTAAAGTGCGCTGAGTGAGGCTATGGTAGGGTAGCAATGCGAGACCCAGAACGATAGCGATAATAAATCTTCTCATTTTAGAATCTGTATGCGAGTTGTAATAATATATTTAACTTAGAGCTGCCATATATAATATTTGTATGCGGATTGTCTACACGGGTATATCGGTGCCTGTTGTAAGTAATATTCTCCATATCAACTTCCGCCTCATTGCTGAATCGGTCTATTTGGTTTGCTGTGGCTGAATGCTGAGCTACAATTCCAAGCTGTAAAAAGTTGTGGTCACAGATTTCGAAACCTGTAACAAAACGGTCACGTGTAAAGAATTTACCTCTGCCTGCATATCCACCAAGGCCAAAGGAGAAGGTGAGTTTTTTTCGCTACCCCATGGGTATAGTTAGAATCAGGCGGGTGATACTGAATAAATTATGATAATAGTCCCTTTCCGTTGGGAACCATTTCCATGTGGGTATAATGAAATAGGTCTGTAGAATAGTTTTGAATGAAATACGGCTGGACTGAAGTAAATATTCGTAGGATAGGCCCGGCGTATACGCGATCTGTCTGTCGTATACGCTTCTTAGTCCGCGAGGTATCAGACCAATATTGTGTCGTCGTGCTACGGTGTCCTGCGCTTGGCTATGATGCACGCAGCTCCCCAATAATGAGGCTGCCAAAAATGTTTTATTATTGTGCGCATCTTTAAAAAGGTTGACTAACGTTTTATCGTATAATAGGCAACAAATCTAAATAATTTAATAGTCAATTTATGGCTGTTTGGCGCATTTTTATGCATATTGGGGCAGCAACTAGAGAATTCAACTAAATTTGACTATTTTTGAGTTTGGTAAAATTCATTAGCATTGAGCAATAGAGAGAATATTTCGGTTTTTGATATGTTTAAGATAGGGGTCGGCCCCAGTTCTTCACATACCCTCGGCCCCTGGAAGGCTGCCCTGCAGTTTCTGGACAAGTTGAGAGCTAATAATCAATTGGCTTCGGTGGTAAAGGTGCAGGTGCTGCTCTATGGTTCCCTGGCCAAGACAGGAGTGGGGCATGGCACGGATGTGGCAGTGGTATTGGGCCTCTATGGCGCCGACCCAGTGACCTTTGATGTGAATATTATCAATGATACCATTCAAAATATAGAGCAGCAAGGGCGCATCCTTTTAGGCCAGGAACAATGGGTGGACTTTAGACCCTCTGAGGATGTGGTCTTCTTGAAGGATGAAAGTTTGCCTTTTCATCCCAATGCACTTACATTCACTTGCACATTCGACAATGGTGAAGCTATTGCCGATACTTATTATTCAATTGGTGGTGGCTTCGTAGTTCAGGAAGGCGGCCCGGCCGCAAGCTCTAACACCCATGTGGAATTACCATTTCCAATAGATAATGCCAATGATTTGCTGCATTGGTGCATCAGCACAGGTTTGAGTATTTCAGAGATTGTACTGGAAAATGAGGCCGCATGGCGTCCCGAGTCTGCTACAAGAGAGGGCGTAATGAAGATTTGGCATACTATGCGCGACTGTATCTATCGAGGCTGTCATATTGAAGGCGTTTTGCCGGGAGGTCTCAATGTAAGTCGCAGAGCAGCCCGACTCAATCAGCGCCTGATGAAGGGTAAAGCGTACAATAATTTTGAAGAGTGGTTAGTGCATATCAAAGCACAGCCTTCTACATTTCTGTACATTTTGGACTGGGTGAGTTGTTTTGCCCTTGCGGTAAATGAAGAAAATGCTTCTTTCAGCCGAGTAGTTACGGCCCCTACCAATGGCGCTGCGGGTGTGATACCTGCTGTACTCATGTATTATATCGCTTTCTGCGATGGCGATGATGAAAATAAGATTCTGCATTTCTTGCTTTGCGCATCAGAGATTGGTTCCTTGTTTAAGAAGGGAGCTACCATTTCTGCTGCCATGGGGGGCTGTCAGGCCGAAATCGGAGTTTCCTCAGCAATGGCGGCAGCTGCGCTTACAGAGATGCTGGGTGGTAGTCCAAGGCAATGCATGATGGCGGCCGAGATAGCCATGGAGCATCATCTGGGCCTAACCTGCGACCCCGTAGCCGGACTAGTACAGGTGCCTTGCATAGAACGCAATACCATGGGGGCTATAAAAGCCATTACGGCGTCGCAACTGGCACTGCAAAGTAATCCGGACAAGGCCAAAGTTAGTCTGGACCAAATAGTTAAAACTATGTGGGATACCGCTCTCGATATGAACCATAAATATAAAGAGACTGCCGACGGCGGACTAGCCGTACACGTGTCCCTCGCACTGCCGGAATGTTAGTGCTTATATAATATTATTATAATATTATATTGTTTGCCCAAAAATCCAGCTATCCGGCTGGATTTTTAATTCGTACTTTTGCAGCGACTAAAAATCTGATTGAATGTACCAATATATTTCTTCCAAGGCTTTGTTTGAACGTGCACAGCAAAGTATTCCCGGTGGGGTCAACTCTCCGGTTAGGGCTTTTAAATCTGTGGGCGGCACACCTGTTTTTATCGAAAAAGCCAGTGGCGCATACCTGTACGATGTGGATGGTCAGCGCTATATCGATTATATCGCCTCTTGGGGGCCTATGATTCTGGGGCATGCTTATGCACCGGTAGTCAATGCGATTCAGCAAAAGGCTCCTCTCTCCACATCTTTTGGCGCTCCTACGCTGCTAGAGATAGAAATGGCAGAGCTGATTAAGTCAATGACTAAGAATGTAGATTTGATTCGTATGGTCAACTCCGGTACAGAAGCCTGTATGTCTGCTATTCGGCTGGCACGGGGTTATACCGGTAAGAATAAGTTTATCAAATTTGAAGGTTGTTATCATGGCCACGCAGATATGTTTTTAGTAAAAGCCGGTTCCGGTGTGGCTACTTTCAATATTCAATCGGTGCCGGGAGTTACCGCGGGAACCGCAGCAGATACGCTCACTGCACCATATAATGATTTGGACGCCGTAGCTCGTCTGATTGATGAGCATAAAGACCAGATTGCGGCTATTATCATTGAGCCTGTGGCGGGCAATATGGGTTGCATTCTTCCTCAACCCGGATTCCTTGAGGGTATTCGTGACTTATGTACCCGTAATGGTATCGTACTTATTTTTGATGAGGTGATGACCGGCTTCAGGATGGCACCTGGTGGTGCACAAGAGGTGCTGGGCATCGATGCCGATTTGGTTTGCTACGGCAAGGTTATAGGTGCGGGTATGCCAGTAGGTGCTTTTGGTGGTAAAAAGGAAATTATGGAGCACATTGCTCCTTTGGGCTCTGTTTATCAGGCGGGCACATTGAGCGGTAATCCGCTGGCTATGGCTGCCGGTATAGCTTTGCTAAAAGAGTTAAAGGCTCATCCTGCTCATTACGAAGAATTGAAGGAAAAAACTCTTTACCTCAAAGAAGGTCTTGACCGAGTATTATCAGCATCAGGAGTAGATTATGTGATTAATCAAAAAGGCAGCATGATTAGCATTTTCTTCTCTAAAGAGCCGGTTACCAATTTCGCTTCCGCAGCAGCTTCAGATATCGCTATGTTCAACAAATTTTTCCATGAAATGCTGCGCCGTGGCATTTATTTGCCTCCTTCCGGATTCGAATCTTGGTTCTTGAATAATGCCTTAACTTATGCAGATTTAGATGCTACCATCGAGGCAGCCCGTGAAAGTTTGTTGGCTATTCGTAATGCATAACCGCAGATGGCAAATCAAATTGTAATTATTGGAGGGGGCGCCGCCGGATTTTTCTGTGCGGCCAATATCCATGCTCCCTCCGATACTAATATTATCCTACTAGAGCGCTCACAGAAGTTTCTGAGTAAGGTACGCATCAGTGGTGGCGGCCGTTGTAATGTCACCCACAATATGGATAGTATTTCCCGGATGATTAAATGTTATCCAAGGGGTGCTCAGTTTCTCAAAAAAGCTTTTGCTCGTTTCTTCGTGCCTGATACCATTGAGTGGTTCGCTCAGAGAGGAGTAAGCTTAAAGGTTGAGCCCGACGGCCGTATGTTTCCTATCACTGACAATAGCGAGACCATTGCCTCAGCACTAATGCGCGCCGCCATTGATAACAATGTTCAGCTGCGACTAGGGCAGCATGTTACTTCTGTAAAACCTGAAGGTAACCAGTTTGTTATCAGTATCAAGGGGCATAAAGATATATGGGCAGATAAAGTGGTCATTGCCGCCGGCGGTTTCCCTAAGTTGGATATGTTCGACTGGTTGGCACCCTTAGGCCATACCATAGTGCCTCCGGTACCATCCTTATTTACTTTCAAAATTCCTCGCCATCCCATCACCCAGCTTATGGGCCTTTCCGTACCCTATGCTTCAGTGAAGATTCTGGGTACGAAGTTACAAACCGAGGGGCCAGTTTTGATTACGCATTGGGGCTTAAGTGGTCCGGCAGTGCTCAAGGCCAGTGCCTACGGCGCACTCGAACTCGCCGCAAGCAATTATAAGTTTTTGGCGCAAGTCAATTGGTTGGCCCATTTTAATGAGGATAGCTTCAGAGAGCACCTGCAGCAATACCGTATCGAGCACCCTAGCCAGCGCATACATAATTATAGCGCTCAGCCTTTGCCTAAGCGACTTTGGGCTATGTTTTTAATGCTTGCAGAAATAGATTCCGAGCTTCGTTGGGCAGATTTGCCCGCCAAACAACTCAATAAGTTGGCCAAGCTCGTAACCGCTTTGCAGTTACAGGTCAGCGGCAAGTCTACATTTAAAGACGAATTTGTCACAGCAGGGGGCGTGCAGCTTACTGAGATTGATGGCCATACTATGCAAAGCAAGCTCCATCCCGGCGTATACTTCGCCGGCGAGATTATGAATATCGATGGCATCACAGGTGGTTTCAATTTTCAGAATGCCTGGACTTCCGGTTTTATTGCGGCCCGTTCCTGTAGCCAGTAGCCCGCGTATCCAGTACAGCCATTTTAGATTACAAAATTTTTTTGGGCGTGCCCCGCCGCTTCATGAGTTGAGCTATGGAGCCCGGCGGGGCACTGCTACTTTCACTCTAGCTTGCTCATACGGCAATGGCGGCGGGTCGGGCCATTCACTTCAAGTCCTCGCAGCACAAACATTAAGTGTTTTGACCAGTATTCAGCCTTTTAGCATATATTATAAGTGCAGCCTCCATCTTTGTTGCTCTCTGCGCTGCTGCGGGCTTTGCGTTGCTGTCCCTCACGCGCCTCACCTTCTCTAGTGCTTTGCGCTCTCTGCGTGAAAAAAAAATCTTTGCGTTCTTTGCGTGAAAATGCTTTGTGCTCGCAGAGCCCGTAAAGGAATAAAATGTACTTTATCCCTTTGCGCCCTTTGCGTGACATAAATCTTCGCGCCCTTTGCGTGAAAGAAATTAATGCTTCCAGCACCTGCTACGTTATTACACAGAGCTTTGGCCAATGCAACCAAGGTCTTTTCCCTATTAACCATTAATGGTATCCACTGTTCACTATTCCCTATTCATTATTCACTATCAATTACTTACACTCTTTAGCAAATAAATTGTGAACGAAAGCAAGAAAAAGTTTGTCTGAATCAAAAAAGCCTTCTATCTT
>DATGQB010000123.1:0-5084 GCA_035304405.1 Edaphocola sp. | reverse complement strand
CTCTTTATATAAAATTATTCTTGCTTCTAATCCACTTCAATAGCTCAAAAACCATAATTTATTATGCTTTTTTCACTATTTTGTGGATTATTTGCCATAATAATTTTCTTTTAAATTCCTAATGCGTAATCTGGGTTAAAGCTGATGCAGGCGGAGCAAAAGGTTCGCTTCAGCGTCAGACTTAACATAGCTGCACAAATAGCTGGCCCATCTTCTGCTGGGGTTTAGCCATCAATTATTTACTGCGGCACCGAATAACAGACTGAAAGCAATGCCATTCTTGCGGATGTGTAAATGCTTTGTCAGCAGCAATTATTTTACAAAACGTCTGTCGCGCACAAATTCTTCGTCGTTGAGGGTGTTGAGAAAAGCCAATAAATCGCTGCGCTCCTGCTGACTAAGCTGTATGCCATTGACAAGCTGAGGGTCGAGGTTGACGGCATTGGCGTCTATCTGGCTGTAATGGTCAAGTACTTGCTCCAGCGTTTGGAATCGGCCATCGTGCATGTATGGGCGCGTGAAACGCAGATTGCGCAGGCTTGGCACTTTGAATTTGTACATGTTTTCTGCCTGGAAGGGGGCCACTGTGGCTCTACCACTGTCTTCAGTACCGGCGGTAGTAAGTCGTGGAGCCAAACCGTTACTGCGGAAGCTGAAATCGCTAAACAAAGGCTCCTTGTGGCATCCGGAGCAGTGCTGGGTATAGACTGCCATGCCTCTGCTTCCCTGTTCGGTGAGCTGTTCTTCTCCACGCATATACTTATCGTACTTTGCATTGTCTGAGACCATCATACCCATAAATACTGCAAGAGCCTTGAGCATGCGCTGTGAATCGATAAGTGCATCGCCAAAAGCGGCAGTGAACAGTGGCGGATAGCGCTGGTCGGACTGCAGCTTGGCCAAAACATTGGGTAGGGTTTCGGCCATTTCGGTGCTATCAGTAATAGGGCTTAGCGGCTGCACTTCTAGGTGATTACTACGGCCATCCCAGAAGAACGAGCTGTGCCAATTAAGGTTGAAAAGCGGAGGACTGTTGCGTTTGCCCAAACGGTCATATACGCCATGGCTTACATCATGGTCTAGGTGGGCAAAAGCAGCAAAGGGCTGATGGCAACTACCACAGGACACAGTATTTGTCAGCGAGAGCTGCACATCATAAAATAGTTCTTTCCCGAGATTAAACTTGGCTTCGCTCACCTCATTGCCCTCAAAGGCATACACAGGAGCCGGCCAGTCTTTGGGCACCTTAAAAGCAAATTCGTTCTTTTTTACATCATCCTTGCCGCAAGAGGCTATATGAAGGGTGGTAGCACAGGCGGCTAGCCCGAGGATGATTGCAGGTTTAAGCAGACGCAATAATAGCTTCATGGTCTGGTATTAGTTGTTAACGGCTTTTACGGATAGATGATGCTTATAGCGCTCAGCCATCATGGCGGCTTCAGCTCCGATTTCCATAATACTGTAAATCTGCTCGAAGCTTATCGGTTGCTCCCCGGCAAACCATTTGTTGACATCAGAGCGTAACTGTATTAGGGGCACGCGGTCTTTTTTTATCTCCAATGGTGTGGGTAAGGCAAGTTTTACCTTCTTCACCACAGAGTATGGAGCTGCATAGCCTCCCAAATGAAAGGATATCATATTGTTTACCCCGGAAGACTGAGGGGAGTAGCCCTCCAGTTTGGCCATTATATAACCCGTGTTCCAGTCCCAGAACATACCGTGCAATGGGTCGAGCACTCCGGCTTGTGCACCGGATACGTTGTATATGCTATCTACACCCAAGGTACATTGAATGTGGGTATATACTCCTTCGGGAATACTGTCAAACTGATAGTTGTAGGTATCTTCGAATCCTTGAAAAACAAGGCAATCAAACTCTTCTCTGCCATATGCCTCGCCTTTGTCGTTGATGAGTTCAATATTGGTCACATAATAGCCATATCGGGTTACAGTGTATGACTCATTATTGGGAGTAGTGAAATAAACATTCTGCTGCCCATCGCTCAGTCGCAGGGGGGCATCGCCCACGGTATTTTCGAAGGTCAATTTTACCGAGCCAAAGGATTCGTTTTGATTATCCTTTTTGTCGCATGCCTGGATGAGCAGGCCGCAGCCCATTGCAAGGATGGTGTAAACTTTTTTCATTTGTTGAGAAAGGAATTATTATCTGTAAAGATAATTTAATTTTTTATTAGTGCTTTAAGAGCTCAGAAATTGAGGAGGATGCTTGTCTTGCTTTAAAAAAATCATCAGTAAGGCTTGTGCTCCGGTAATATTGCTTAAATTCATACAGTAGCCTCCCGTAATTCATTGTTATATGATATAAATCAGTGTTTTTTTGGCATAAATGATTGATATTTGTAGTAATAGAAAGACTTAATAAATTTTGCATATGAAAACGATTTTAGTTCCTGTAGATTTCTCAGCTACTGCCCTCAATGCTGCTCGCTATGCGGTGCGCATGAGCCGTCAGGTGGGCGCAGAGCGTTTAATATTGTTTCACACTTACGGTGGCTCATATCAGATTTTAGATCAGGGGCCGGAAGTG
The DNA here is from genome assembly GCA_035304405.1 of Edaphocola sp. Lineage (GTDB taxonomy): Bacteria > Bacteroidota > Bacteroidia > Chitinophagales > Chitinophagaceae > Edaphocola. The sequence continues at coordinate 2,536 of DATGQB010000123.1, read as the reverse complement.
GTGTATGAAACCACTCGAATCCTGTTGGAAAATATGACGGCAGATCTTAAAAAATTGCAGGAAGAGCTTGATGCTATAGCGCCAGCCTCCCTGCATATAGATACGCATATTTCTGACGGCTTCTTGCTGGAAGATGCTCTAGAGCTAGTTAAAGAACATGGCGTGGACCTGATAGTAATGGGTATTACCGGTAAGAATAATATTGAGCAAAAGCTAATCGGTACCAATACTTATAGATTATCCAGTGAATCGCCCGTGCCGGTGCTTATAGTGCCCTCTAAGGCTGATTTCTCCGAGGTGAAACATGTGGCATTGTCACTCAAATTTAAAGAAGGGATTTTTGAGGAAACACCCTATATGGCAATAAAGGACATTATTAAAGATTTGGGTGCCAAACTTACCATTCTCAACGTAGCTAAGGAAGATTATTTAGAGAATCCTGGAGCCGTGCAGCAAGGTGTTAAGGAGAGTAAGCGTATGTTTGGCGATGTAGAGGCAAGTGTTGTATACCTCGGCGATGATGATGTGGTGCCTTCTATTGTGGAATATGTAAATGACAACGATATACAGCTTTTGCTGGCCATCACGCATAAAATGGGCTTCCTCAAGTCTTTGTTCCAGGGTTCCGTAACCAAGCAACTGGCTTTCCATACCACGGTGCCATTAATGGTATTTAGAGCCATTGAAGACAAACCATAGTGCAACTAGTAAAATGCAGTCTGGCATAGCATTGATAGGTAATGTGATTTTCCTTAATGGAGTTATTCTTAAATAAAAGAGGCTGCCCCAATTTTGGGGCAGCCTTTCTAATTGTGATTATTAATTTCTTACCAGGTTTTGCCTTTGTAGAATATTTTATACATGTTTGAACCAAAGCGGTATTGTAGTACATCATAGTCTAGACGCCACTCTGCCACTGAAGCGCTAGTGACATCATAGACATCACCATCGCAGAACATTCTCAGCATTCCGGCCGAATTGACATAAACCAAGGAATTGTAGGAACTAGTATAGCCATTTTTGGGATAAAACGCATCCAGTGTATATACCCTGCCTTTATAAAACACTTTGAAGTAACCCCCAGGGTCTCTAAAGGAGACAATATTGTCAGCTACCCTATATTCTTCGGGTACAAAATAGCCTACTTCCAAGGCTTCGCCTTCGTAAAAAATCTTGAAATAGCCGTCATTGCTCACATAGGCGGCCACATTGTCGCCGGCCTTGTACGATTGGGGGGCAAAAGATTCCGGCTCGTAAGTTTGCCCATTATGAAACACTTTAAAGGTATTACTGGCGTCTACATAGGCTACAAGATTGCGTCCTACATCAAAGCTGGTAACTGCATAGGTTTCCTGTTCTATCATTTGCCCATGATAAAAAATTTTGAACCTATTGGCATAATTTACAAAGGCCGCCATATTATCTGATACCTTTACAGAAGGCAGTTGCCCATTAGCAATACTCAGTCCGTCATGTATTAGGCTAGTGTCAATATCAAACACTTTGGTGGCACCCAGGAAGCCCTCTATCTCGTAAATATTACCCCCATAATATGCTTTGTATATAGAGCGTACATTGTCGAAAAAAAGTACCACACTGTCTCCTACCACATAGTTGGCCACATTGGGTGATAAATTGGTGGATTTGCCGTTTTCCCATACCCATAGGGCATTGGCATTGCGATACGCTACCAGATTGTCGGTAACGGTAAAATCAGAGGTGAAGCCCTGATTGATTACTTGCACTCCTCCTTTGCTATAAATTTTGAAATTGCTGGTATTATCAATATAGGGTACAGCATACCTGCCTATATCATACTTGCGCGGGATGAGCGACTCAATTCTGCGCTCCACGCCATTGTCCCAAGCAATAAACTGATTCTGAAAATTGACAAATGCGGATACAGGTTGTGCCGCAACCTCGGCCATCACACCCAACACCATGGAGAGTGTTAAGTAAATACGACGCATAAGCGGAATTTTTTTGAAAGATAAAAGGTAAAGATACCAAATTCTGCTTATTTCGCCTCCCTTCTAGCACTTAATAAATGATAAATTTGAATTATTGCTATCAGTCCATTGGATACAATGAGCGGCACCTTCCAACCCAATAATATGCCATAAGCCACAAAAAACAAGCAGCCCACAAGATTTATCATCCGTATCCATCTGGTGTTTTTAGGGATGAAAGACAGTACCAGTACCGTCATGGCAATATAGCCTACAAGTTCAATAGTATCGATTTGCATAGCCTTGATAGGTCCGATTTTAGCTTAGCCCCAAAGGTACGATATACTTCTTGCCCTTTTTCTGTCACAACATTCTTTTCACGTTTGTGCTTGAGTTGTAAGGAAATTGAGCGTAGATAATGGCGTGTGGATTCGTTAGAGAATGTTGGATAAACCCAGATTACGCATTAGACTCTTTATATAAAATTATTCTTGCTTCTAATCCACTTCAATAGCTCAAAAACCATAATTTATTATGCTTTTTTCACTATTTTGTGGATTATTTGCCATAATAATTTTCTTTTAAAT
>DATGQB010000122.1:0-11331 GCA_035304405.1 Edaphocola sp. | reverse complement strand
TATGGTCAAGATATGTTGCTTCCTCATGGTATAGCTGTTTCAACAAAATTAGCCTCGGAATATCAAATGCCCAAGAAAGATTTTAGTCTGGTATAACCGCTCTTGCTGATTGGGAGATTTTGGCGATTGCTTAACAGTACTGTATATTGATCTTTTTCCAATAGCTCAATTTTATTGATATAGCTCACATTTACCATATAGGAGCGATGCACTCTTACAAACTGCTGGGAAGGGAGCTGCTGCTCAAAGCGTGTCATGGTTTGGTGCTTGAGGTAATATTTATCTTTGGTATGTACTTTTACATAATCATCAGCGGCCTCGAGGTACATCACGTTCTCTAATGGAATAATGACAATCTCGCCTTGGTCTTTAACTACTATACGCTGAGTCTGCTCAGGTAATAGAATATTTTTGTACTGGTCATTGCTCAGGGTTTCGCTCGCCTTACGAGACATCTGCCGAACTTTAGCCACCGCCTTGTCCAGTCGACTGGGGTCTATTGGTTTGAGTAGGTAATCTACAGCATTTACTTCAAACGCTTGTACTGCATACTCGTCGAAAGCTGTCACGAACACTACCGCCGGAGGGTTATCGATGAGCTCTAGCATCTCAAAGCCATTCACTTTCGGCATTTGAACGTCCAGAAACACCAGATCGGGGCGATTAGCCTGAATACTTTTTAAACCTTCAAAACCATTGCCACATTCCTCTATAATTTGGATGTCTTCGTATGCGCTCAGCATTTCTTTAAGCATCATTCTAGCTAGTGGCTCATCGTCAATAATTACACATTTAATCATGATTATTTTGCTTAGTGGGTTAAATCTTCTTTAGGTATAAATAGTTTTGCTATAAATAGTTCCGTATCCTGCTCTCCTGCTATCGCCACTTTTTCAATCTGGAGCAGGTCATTCCTTGCATACAGTAGGTACAATCGTCTCGAAATGCCATCCAGTCCAAAACCGGTGCCTTTGGGCGCGGCACTGCTCTTGTCGTAGGGGTTGCTTATTTCGAAAATAAAATAATGATTATCTTCTTTTAGATTAATAGTTATGTTTACAGTATGTAAAGTGTTGTACAATCCAAACTTTATGGCATTCTCTACCAGAGGTTGCAATAAAAATGGTGGAATCTGAGGGTCTCCAATATGTTCCGGCAGATGTTTGATAATATTTAGCCGATCTCCAAATCTCACTTTTTCTATATCCAGATAGAGGTCCAGCTCTTCCAACTCGGCCGTTAGCGGCACTTGTTTTAACTCTTCTTTGCGAATGGTTTGCCTCAGAAAGGAGGATAATTTAAGCAACATGGTTCGGGCTTGCTTGGGGTCGGCTCCTATTAAGGCATTGATGGAATTGAGGCTATTGAAAAGAAAATGCGGGTGTAATTGCTGGCGTAGCTTGAACAGCTCCGCCTCGTTTTTGAGTTTCTGTAAATTACTCTCAAAAGCTAGGTATTGCGCTTGTGCAATGTTGCGTTCTACCAGATAATAAATAATGCCAAGTGCGGTGAGCAATAGCCAGTTATAACTCAGCAGCAACCAGAATGCTAGGCTGGGTATCGGAATGCGCACTGCATTGGGGTATACCGATTCCCATAGCCAGGACAAACTACAGGTGTAGGCTGCTGCCATTATAATCTGTTTGAGGATAACCTGAGCCAGGACCGGTAGGGAGCCCAGATTAAATCGACTCTGCGTGCCAATGAAATATACAGCGTACATCAGCACATTTGCTTGCGCTATCAATGCTGCACAGCGCCCCGTGCTCTCACCGGAAAGGTAGGCCAGAAAAGTGGTTTCCAAATAGCTCAGGATAATCAAAAACATGGCTACTCCCATGTTGAGCTTCCAAACACTGAATGCTGGTTTGAGATTGCTTTCTTGCATTAATGTTGCCACTGCCTTTCCTGCTTGTTAAATGATTAAATGTTTTTGATTTCGATACCACCAAACAAGGAAAAACCAGTAATGATTACCTTTTTTTCCAATCCCGTGTTGTGTACCAGTCTGCGTTTGTCTTCCAAGCCACCAAAGATGGTTGTCGTTTCATTTATCACCCGCCAATTGGCCGGCAGTATAAGTTCGATGTTGCCAAATACACAGTACACATCAATGACCACATCCTGTTGAATATTTGCCGCTTTGCAATCCAGTATGGCACCGCCAAATACAGTGCCTACTTTTCCACCTTTGAAATTATTGGAGATGACAATGCGCTCATTCCCGGAGAAAATGGCCTCCATACGCACAAATTCTCCCTGTGCATCAATAGGCCCCTCATGAGCCGTAGTGGACGGCTGTTCGCTGCCCACTTCCTGACTGTAGCCGGGATAATAAGGATTGCCCTCTTCCGGGTCTTTCAACACATGCTGTTGTCGCTTCTTGTTGTTGGAAATAATGAATAGACCTGCAATGATCAGTATTATAGGAAGTGCGAATCTACCCAGGTCGTGATCAAACTTGCGAAGAAGAAAATAAACACCCGCACCTATGAGAAACAGCCAGCCTCCTGTATTGTATCTCTTCTTGTATCCCAGAATCAAACCCAGTATAATCAAAAAGGTAGGAAAGGATACTATATTCGAAACTATAGGGTGCAAAGTGATATTGCTGGTTTTTACAAACAGCAATATGCCCAGAACGACAATAGCGATGCCTAGAATCCGATTGTTGTTATTGGTATAGGGAGGTTCCGGATTATTCATGTGTCTGTTGGTTTCAGAGTTATTGTTTGTCATGATTTTAGTTGTTGAAAATAAAAAACAGGCCTACCAAAATTAAGCTAAATGGTACACCATATAAAATAATTGTTTGATAATCAGCAATTCCGCAATAAGGGAAGGCGAGAAGGCTGCCTGCAATAATCAGTAGCAACCATCCCACATTGCTAAATTGATGTTTGAATCCTTTGTAAATGCCCAATAATATTAGTAGCGTATGGGGCCCGAAAATCCAGTCGGGCATCAGAAAGTTTGTTTCTGGAATCATGCGTAGCATGAGCGCTACGCCAATGATGATAAATAATATTCCTTTCACCGCACGCGCTCTGGTACTGCCATTTCGAAGCGCCGTTGGTTTATATGTTGTTGCATTTCTCATACCGTTTCCATCGATTTTTTTGTAAAATTAAGGGCGGTAGGATAAACACATACCCTTGCTTTCGGCAAAGGGCAATAAACTTTCGGTAAATTAATGACTATGGTTGTGTATGTGGGTCTTCGGACCGTCGATATGCTGGTGATTGCCCAGCGTGGTGAGTAATGCCAAACCGATGGCGGCGATGGTCGTCAGCCATTTTCGCCAGGATATGGCATGGGCAGTATTGCCACTTTCGTAAAATATGGTAGTGCCAATGTGTAGAAATGAACCTGCTACCGTGGCAATTAAGTAGGGTAATGCATGGGCAAACAACTCTGTTTGCAGGCCAAAATAGTGAGTGAGTAAGCTCGAGGCCGGACTAAGCAGGGCAAAGCCAGCTAAGACAGCCAGAGCTGTGGTCTTGCGTTGTTTGTTGTGCATCAAGAGGGAGGCGATGAGCATAGCTTCTGGTAGCTTATGCAGGGCAATAGCCAGGTATAAGGCAGGTGTAGTGCTTTCTTCATAATAAATAGCTCCCAAAGGAATACCTTCGCCCAATGCATGCACCGACATACCTATTATCAGACCCACTACAGGCAGTGAACGGTGACCATGACCGATATGCGTATGGCCGTGTTCCACCCCATGGGTAAAACGTTGCAAGACCTGTTGCAGGAAAAAACCAATCAGCAAGTATAGGCCCATCTCAAAGCCCAGCACTTCTGCTGATTCCGGAATTAAGTGCAACATGTTGACACTAAGCAAATAAGCTCCGGAAAAAGTGAGCAGATAGTTCATCTTGCTATCCGACCATTTGCTATAAATTACCGGTAGCAGCCCACCAAAAATGGTAACAGCGAATAGAAATAGGTTTAATCCAAAAATCATGAAGGCACAAAATTAAATGATTAAGACATTCCCTTGCTCATCTCTATTGCTTTTTGTGAATTTTTACTGAAACAAATCGCTATCAGTGGGTTTTAATATGCCGCTATAAAGTTTGCTGGCAGAGTCGGCGCCTGAATATGTTACTTAACTCTTTGGTGGTTTTTTTGCGAGTTCTGTACTTCGCGAGGCGCTTATACTGGGAGCCCTTGATACATTTATTCGGCGTTTTGCCCGCCGAGCAATAATGAATAATACTTCTTAAGCTTATACGTCAGCCGCTGGATGGTTTTGTTTTCAACTGATTTCAATGATGCTATGGACTTTCAAAAACTGGTTTGCTCTGCGTTCGCGCAAAATTCCCGGAGTGGCTCCTGAGTACAATTTAAATATTTTTAAGCCAAAAAGGTACTATTTTTGGGAGATGGGAGCAATTTCAATTGGTGAAGCTTTAAAAGAAGTGCTTGAGCGCAATGGCTGGAAGCAACGCATCGATGAGCTAAAACTTCGGCGCGATTGGGAGCAGATTGTGGGTAAGACTATTGCCCGTTATACTACCGATTTAAGGTTGCACAAGGGAACACTCACCGTAGGAACATCGGTGGCCCCTCTCAAGCAGGAATTGTTGTATGCCAAAGAGGAATTGAAGCAAAATATTAACAGCTTTTACAACGAGTTGCTGGTAAGGGATATCGTTATCAAGTAAATAGCCGGGCAGTTAAGGATAGTTGCCCTGAACTAACTGGGCATAATTTTGCCAATAGTATATGCTGTTTGCAAAAAGCCTTTCTGTAGAGCTATGAGGAATCATATATTTGCACAAATCTACAAAAACTTGGCATGAGCAATAGAGTTGTCATAACAGGAATGGGCATTTACTCCTGTCTGGGAGTCAATAAAGATGAGGTTAGAGATGCACTTTTTCAGGGCAGGTCGGGCATAGTTTATATTCCCGAGCGCAAAGAAATTGGATATCGTTCTCCGCTGAGTGGTTTTGTGCCTCGCCCCGATTTGAAGAAGAAGTTAGACCGTAGGTCGCGTATTATGATGCCTGAGCAGGCTGAATATGCCTACATGGCTACTGTAGAAGCATTGGAGCAAGCCGGTCTGGATAATGATTTTATACATCGGCATGAAACCGGCATTATCTATGGTAATGATAGCACCGCACAGCCAACTATTGAAGGTTTTGATGTAGTGCGGGAAAAGAAGGATACCATGATGTTGGGTTCGGGTTCGGTATTTCAGGTGCTGAACTCAACAGTAACTATGAACTTATCTACTATTTTTAAGCTCACAGGTATCAATTTTTCTCTAAGTGCTGCATGTGCCAGTGGCTCACATTCCATAGGTATGGGATATTTATTCATTAAGAGCGGACTGCAGGAAAGAGTGATTTGTGGAGGTGCCCAGGAGACGAATAATTATTCTATGGCCAATTTTGATGCATTAGGCACCTTCTCTACTAGACTGGATGAACCACAGCGAGCTTCTCGTCCTTTTGACAGGGATAGAGACGGCCTGGTGCCTGGAGGAGGCGCAGCCACGGTTATTTTGGAAAGTCTGGAGAGCGCACAGGCGCGTGGCGCCCACATTCTTGCAGAGGTAGTGGGTTATGGTTTTTCTTCTAATGGCGAGCATATCTCCAATCCTAATGCTAACGGACAGATAGTTTCTATCCAGAAAGCATTGAAAGATGCCGGTCTGCATGCTAGTGCTATACAATATGTGAATGCCCATGCCACCTCTACGCCCGCAGGCGATGGTGTAGAAGCTAGGGCTATTCATAGTGTTTTTGGTAGTAAAGTGCCCGTGAGTTCTACAAAATCGATGACGGGTCATGAATGTTGGATGGCAGGTGCTAGTGAAATTGTTTATAGTGTATTGATGATGCAGAACGGTTTTATGGCGCCTAATATCAACTTTGAAAATCCGGACGAGGATACGGCACGGATTAATGTTATTCCGGAAACATTGCAGAGAGATTTTGATACATTCCTTTCCAATTCATTTGGATTTGGCGGTACCAATTCTTCTTTGATTGTTAAGAAATTTGTTCCTTAAGCTACGGACTCATGCTCACTTATTATTTGGTTTATCCTATATTGTATTTGCTGTCATTGCTGCCTATGCGGGTGCTGTATGGTGTTAGTACTGTGTTTAGGTTTGTACTCTTTGACTGCATAGGATATCGTAAGAAAGTAGTGGAGCGCAATATGCGTAAAGCTTTCCCTGAAAAGTCTGAGGCAGAATTGCAACAGCTGGCCAATAAATTTTACGCTTACTTCTGTGATTTAGTGGTGGAGATTGTAAAGAGTTTGTCTATTTCTTATACCGAATTGCAAAAGCGTTTTCACCTAGGACCAGATGTGCTGAGTTTGTTGAATGGCTATGCAGAAAAGGGGCAGTCTATAATTGTGGCTATAGGGCATCATGGCAATTGGGAGTGGGCCGGTAATGCATACAGTGTTTTGGCCAAGCACCAGTTATATGGTATCTACCGCCCCTTGCATAACAAGGGCTTTAATAAAATTATAGAGAAAGTAAGAACCCGTTTCAATACCAAATTGATAAGCGACAAGGAAGTGATTCCCGCTATGCGCCAGAATCGAAAAGACAATGTTATAAGTGCTACAGTATTTCTTACCGATCAGACGCCCACGGGTAAGAATATGTATTGGACACAATTTCTAAATCAGGAAACACCGGTATTCTGGGGCGTGGAGCGCATAGCTAAGATGTTTGATTATCCGGTAGTATATGTTCAATTTATAAGGTTGCGAAGAGGCTATTACACAGCCAAGGCATACACTTTGGTAGAGCAGCCCAGGTTATTAAAAGAAGAAGGGCAGATATCGGAGCTACATACCCGAGCAATCGAAAAAGGTATTTTGGAGCAGCCGGAAACCTGGCTGTGGAGCCATAGAAGATGGAAATTCAAAAGGCAAGACCGCCAATGAGCGTCTTGCCTTTTTTGATTGTTTTAATTCTCTTTCCTTAAGCCGGCTTTTTGTACAATAGTATAAGGCGCGGTGAGCTGTTTGGCTCGAAATGATGCAAGTTGTAATCTCCAAATACTGCAATGCGTTCCAATCCGGTTTGAGCAAAAATGCGGTCAAAATCGTTAATGTCGAGTATGGCTACAGATTCTTCATACTGCTGAGCAAGACCCCCTCGGTCTGTAAACCTGATTTGTTTCAATATTCTGCCTTCAACAATACTCCTCTCAATATCAAACACTATTTGGTCCACGCGCACCGTCTCTTTGGCTACCAGATGCTGTTGCACAAAATGTACGTTCATATAGTCAATCATTAGTGTGCCACCCGGCTTCAGACTCTTCGCAAAAGATTCAGCCGCAATAATATTGTCGCGAAACTGACTGAAATAACCAAAACTGGTGAAAAAATTAAAGGCAAAATCGAAATAATTGGAGCGAAAAACCCGCCTCATGTCATGCCGGTAAAAATGCAAGCCTTCCTTGCGATGCTCCATAGCCCTTTGGATGCGATTGTGAGACAAGTCTATGCCTATGACTTCCTGCACGAATTGGCTCATATAGGCAGCATGTCTGCCATCTCCACAGGCAATATCCAGTATTTTAGCTGCGGCCGCAGGTTGCAGGAAGGAGAAAAGCTTGTCGATAAATTTTTTAGCCTCCACATCATCGCGATGCTGATATAGCAGGGCATGATACGGTGAGTCAAACCAACTTTCAAACCATTCTTTGTTTTCTTTCATTACTCCTCTGTGATTTATACCTCGCAAATGTAAATCCAAAAAACTACAAAATAGTGCTTCCTATGTTAAGTTGATAATACTTCTTGGCAAAAGGCCAGGAAATGGGTTAAATTTGCTCCGTTTTTGCAACAATAAAATTTAAAAATTGCTTAATCAATGGCATTAATCAAATCTATCTCCGGAATCAGAGGAACAATTGGAGGTGCTCCCGACACGGGCCTCACACCAATTGATATTGTGAAATATACAGCAGCTTTTGGCACCATGGTGCAACAAAAAGCTCCGGACAATAAAAAAATAGTTGTAGGTAGAGACGGACGTATCTCTGGTGCAATGGTACGCCAATTGGTGGCCGCTACACTGCAAGCAATGGGTTTTGAGGTGATAGATCTTGGGCTTAGCACCACGCCAACAGTAGAGGTTGCCGTAACCATGGCCAAAGCAGCCGGTGGTATTATTCTTACCGCAAGTCATAACCCTAAAGAATGGAATGCTCTTAAGCTCCTGAATGAAAAAGGAGAGTTTATTAGTGCGGATGAGGGTAAGGCTTTATTGGAAATTGCAAAGGCAGACCAATACGTATTTGCGCCCATCAATGCTTTGGGTACTATCGTTGAGGATAACAGCTATATGGAAAAGCATATTGAGGCTATTCTTGCACATCCTTTGGTAGACGCTGAAGCAATAAAAAATGCCAATTTCAAAATAGTTGTAGATGCCATCAATTCCACTGGAGCTATTTTCGTGCCTGCATTGTTACGCGCCCTAGGTGTGGAGCAGATTACGGTACTGAATGAAGAAGTAAGCGGAAGGTTTGCACATAATCCGGAGCCGTTACCGGAGCATCTTAGTGAGTTATGTAGCGTAGTCACTCGCTCTGATGCCGACCTTGGTATTGCCGTAGACCCTGATGTGGACAGACTTTGCTTCGTGTGCGAAGATGGTAGTCTTTTCGGAGAGGAATATACATTAGTGGCGGTTGCAGATTATGTATTGCAGCATAAAAAAGGTAATACCGTATCTAATATGTCATCTACCAGAGCACTGAGAGATGTAACGGAAAAGCACGGTGGTACGTATTATCCAAGTGCTGTAGGAGAAGTGAATGTAGTAGCCAAAATGAAAGCAGTTGATGCGGTAATTGGTGGCGAAGGTAATGGTGGTATTATTGACCCTCAATCACACTATGGTCGCGATGCCCTCATTGGTATAGCATTATTCTTAAGCCATCTGGCAAAATTTGGTAAGAGTATTAAAGCCCTGAGAAGTACTTATCCTCAATATTATATTTCCAAAAACAAGATAGAGCTTACCAACGATATAGATGTGCCGGCTCTTTTTGCCAAAATTCAGGAAAAATATAAAAATCAACCTATCAATACGGAAGACGGTCTGAAAATCGAATTCGAAAAAGATTGGGTACACTTGCGTACTTCCAATACTGAGCCGATTATCCGCATTTATAGCGAGAGCAATTCTGAAACCACTGCAGAAAATATAGCGAAGCGCATTATGCAAGATATCAGAGAGATGCTGTAATTATTTGATTGCTACTTATCGTTAAATGATAGGCCCATCTGCACATGCTGATAGGCCTATCATTTTTATTAAATTTATTCGGATAGCACAAACTTGCTTGGTATCGCAGCCCAGATGGATTGGGTCATGCCTAGGCCACTACTACTAATATGTGCCATTAATGCCGCTGTCGGCAGCTCTCATTTCCGATGAGCTAGCATACATTTATTCATTTTGTATTACAAGCCAGAATCCGAAGTAGCTGCTGCAGCCAGTTTATAGTTCTCCGGAATCGATGGAATCAATCCGGCCGCATAAGCCCTTTCGAACAATGCTCTGATGGCTTTGTTGCCTTCTGTACCAAGCGAAGTGGTGTGCTCGTTCACGTATAGATTAATATGCTTGCGCATTACTTCTTCACTCATTTCCTGAGCATGTTCTCTGATGAACAATGATAGTTCGGGATATTTGTTCCAACTTGCCTGTACACTATTGCGAATATCTTCTTCCACTTTGCGCTTAACGGCATGTGGCAAATTCTTTTTGATGACGATGCCTCCGAGCGGAATCGCAGCACCGGTTTTTTCTTCCCACCATGCGCCGCAGTCCATAATCTTTGCCAGGCCTCTGTCTGCGTATGTAAATCGGTTCTCATGAATAATCAGGCCGGCATCAAATTGCCCACTTAGTACAGCCGACTCTATTTCGCTAAAGAGCATTTCGGTTTTGTTTCGCGCATTAGGATAGGCCAATGAGAGCAGCAGGTTAGCTGTAGTGTATTTGCCCGGAATAGCAATTTTTGCTGCATTTATTGCTTCCGGATGCTGCAGTTTGTCCAGATTTTCATGTTTGCAAATGAGCAAAGGGCCCACACCAAAGCCCAGTGCGCTGCCACTGTCCAGTAGCTCGTAGTGCTCGGTGAGTTGCAAAAAGGCACTATAGCTCAGCTTGGTAATGTCTAGTCGTCCTTCGAATGCCCATTGGTTCAGGGTTTCTACATCTTCCATAAAGTGCTGATACTGTATGTCGTCTGTATTTATGGGAGATTTGTGTACCAGTTGGTCAAATATAAACGTATCGTTCGGACAAGGACTAAAGCCCAGAGTAAGTTGGTGCATAATTATCAATCTTATGCACGAAATTAATCAATATTATCTTGTTACCTTTGTTGAAGAATTGATAAAAATGGAACGGAAAATTATTATAGCATTGGATGGCTATTCATCCTGCGGAAAGAGTACATTGGCCAAGGCACTCGCGCATGAGCTCAACTATAGATTTATTGATACGGGAGCTATGTACCGCGCCATTACATTATACTTCATTCGTCATAACGTACATATTGACGATGAGGAAAGTGTCAAAGCTGCACTCGAAAATATAAATTTAAGGTTTGAATATAATCCGGAAACCGGCAAATCTGATATTTATCTAAATGGGGAAAATGTGGAGCAATATATCCGCGAGATGACTATTGCCCAAAAGGTGAGTGAAGTGGCCGCATTGAAAAGCGTTCGCGTTTTTGCCGTAAAGCAGCAGCAGGAAATGGGCAAGGAAAAGGGCATCGTGATGGATGGCAGGGACATTGGTACGGTTGTTTTTCCGGAAGCTGAGCTTAAAATTTTTATGACTGCAGATGTAGAAGTGCGCGTAAAAAGAAGATTTTTGGAAATGCAGTCACAAAACCAAAACGTAAACATAGAAGATGTATTGCACAATCTGCAAATGCGTGACTATATAGATAGTAATAGAGAAGAAGGTCCATTGCGTCAAGCTGCAGATGCCCGCGTTTTGGATAATTCTGACATGACCCCGGAACAGCAACTTAATCTGGCGCTGAAATGGGTTAATGAAATCCTTCAAAAGGCTGAAGCATAGCAGTAGCGATTGCAAACAGTATATTTGTAAAAAAGGTTTGAGGCGGACATTGTCCTTTACTCAAACCTTTTTTATTGCACTGGTTTTAACCCAGATTACGCATTAGACTCTTTATATAAAATTATTCTTGCTTCTAATCCACTTCAATAGCTCAAAAACCATAATTCATTATGCTTTTTTCACTATTTTGTGGATTATTTGCCATAATAATTTTCTTTTAAATTCCTAAT